>PKTY01000321.1 GCA_002869725.1 Desulfuromonas sp.
ATGCTACGCAGCCTAGGCTTAAAAACGAGCATCCCTTTGGCAAAAGCGACTCCTCTCAATCCATTTAATCCTTACAGGTCTTTACTCTACTGCCGTTATATCGAACGGGCCACGCCCCTTAATCAATTCTTGATTGAAAACCCTGTGTTTCCCGAGAGGTCGGCCCTGCTTGAGGCGGTTGCACGCCAAGTGTCCAAGATGATTCGTTCCGGTGTCGTGTTTCGTGATTTTTACTTCGGAAATATCCTTTATGCTGAGACAGGTGAACTCTTTTGGGTCGATACCGAGATAAAGCGCTATCCGTTTCGCAAGGCCAGGGCACGAAAGCGTTTTCTCCAGCGCGAAAAGTTTCTCTATGAACGTTTTTTGCGGCATGGTGGAAAACATGAAGAGTGGGGGTCGTTCCAAAGAATTATGCTTGGAGGGGGTTGATGCTCATCTCTGTGTTCAAATCTTTGCAAAGAACGTCTAATTGAGAGCAAATCCTATGTCTAGTGAAACCTAAACTGGTCGGACTCAACCCATAAAGCATGAGAGGAAAATGAAAACGGTTTTTGTTCTGGGCATTGCTCGTAGTGGATCTACCCTGCTTGGGCGGATGCTTGATACCCATTCAAAAATTTTGTGTGTAGGCGAAATGATGCGGATTGGCCAGGCTTTGGAGTCCCAGCGAATCTGTAGCTGTGGAGCGTTGGTCGACCAATGTCCTTTCTGGAAAGAGCAACTGCCCTTGTTGAATCAAGAGGCCAGCAATTTGAATTACCGGAAATTTACTCCTCGCCTCTATGACACAATTGCCCAACGTGCCGGCAAAGACCTTGTTGTCGACCTGTCCAAGACCTTGGTCTGGCGAGCAATGCATTGGCCACCAAACTGGCGATGGATCGGCAAGAAAGATTTTGGCTTTATTTTCCTGTTGAGAGATTCGCGAGGTGTGACGGCATCCTCTATCCGCGATGGAAAGAGTTTCCAGGAGAGTATCCGTACGCATTTCAAATGGATGAGGCGGTTCTGCCGATTTTATGACCGCTTCAGGCAGAGGACTCTAGTGGTTCGTTACGAAGATCTCTGCGCAGACCCGAAAAAACAGTTGGAAATTGTGTGCCGATTCCTGGGTCTTGAGTTCGAGGACGCATGCCTAGACCCTGTGCGGAAAGAGCATCACCTGGTGCACTGTAGTAAGTCCAATTACATGAAAAATCAAAGTAAAATTCAACAGGACGAACGTTGGAAAAATGAGCTAACCAAGGGGCAGGTTACTCAAGTCGAAGCTGAGATGAGAAATATTCCGTTTCTCAAGGAAAGTTACCTGTAAAGGGGGTTATGAATGTCAGGCCAATATGATGGTTTGATCGTGATTGAAATGGTTTTAAAAGGGGTTGGAAATGTCTGAGGATTGGCTCAGACCGACCCTCTCGGTCGCCATTATCACCTATAACGAACAGGGCAATATCCCTGCATGTCTCGACTCGGTCAGTGATTTGGCCGATGAGATCATTGTCCTCGATTCGTTCAGCACCGATCGGACCGAGGAAGTTTGTCGCGCCAACCCGAAGGTGAAGTTCTCCCAAAACCCTTTCGGTGGTCATGTCGAGCAGAAGAACCTGGCGATTCAACTCTGCTCTGGTGACTGGATCCTCTCCCTCGATGCCGATGAGCGGCTGACACCGGAACTGCGTGAGGCCATTAAAAGCTTCCTGTCCAGCAACCCGCCCGCGGAGGTTGCCGGAGCCAGGTTCGCCCGCCTGAACCGGCATCTGCACAAGGATATCCGCCACGGCGGCTGGTATCCGAACGCACGCTACCGCCTGTTTCGAAAGGGTCGAGCACGGTGGGGAGGGGAGAACCCTCACGACAAGCTGATTCTCGACGGCAGGGGAGTGATGCTCGCCGGTGACCTGTTGCACTTCAGCTTTCAGGATCTCGCCCACCAGGTGCAGACGATCAACAATTTTTCCAGTATCGCCGCGTTGATGCGCTACAACAGGGGGGTACGCTTCCGCGTCTGGCGGTTACTAGTGAAGCCGGTCGGCAAGTTTCTGGAAATCTACCTGGCCAAGCGCGGATTCCTCGATGGCATCCACGGCATGATCATCGCTGTCAGTTCGGCCTACTCTACCTTTCTGAAGGAAGCCAAACTGTTCGAACTCGACCGCCTTGGGTCGGGTGTCCCGAGCAATCTCCCCAGCCGCTACGAGAAGAAGGGCAGAGTCATTGTAGACGGTGACTGACGGAGAGTCAGGGTGGATCTCCGTCAGCCGGTTCCGCTCCGCGCCGGTTCACCGCCCCCGCCAGGAACATCACCAGGCTGATCACATAGGTGTTGACGAAGGGATTTCTCGACCAGAGCCCTTCGCTCAGTCCGAAGGTGGCGAAAGCGGCCACCATCATGATGCCGCCGATGGCGTGGAATCGCTCCCAAGGTTCTCTGGCCCGCAGCAGGGCCTTGCGGAAAACGATCAGCGGCAGCAACAGAAGCGTGGCGATGGAGACCGTAAACCCGAGGAGCCCCCCTTTTGCCAGGGTGTCGAAATAGATGCTGTGGGCATGGCTGTACTGAGCCGGGCCTTCAGCCCAGGAGCGGCCATCATCCACCATGCGCTGCATGTCGGCCTGGAAATCGCCGACCCCGCTCCCCAGCAGCGGAGTTTCCCCAAGCAGCAGCAGGGAGTTGCGCCAAAGGTTGAGCCGGGTTCCAAGAGAACTGAATTCCGCCGGATCGCGAGCAAACTGCTCAAGGTCACTAACTCCCCTGGACAGGGCATCCCGGACCCGCTCAGACTGAGAGCCGGCAGCCAGGGTGGCGAGCAGCAGGACGACGAGCCCTGTGGCAACCCAGGCACGCCGGACTTTGATGCGTCCCCATTGGGCCCAGAACAGGATGGCCGGAACCAGCGGCATGAACAGCCAGGCGCCGCGGGTCTGGGACAGGATGCTGGCGTAGATCGCCGCTAAAATAGTTAGTCCCAATCCCATTCGTGCCAGTGGGGTCCTTGCTATGGTGACAGCCAGCGTGGCTGCGACGGTCCCCCACCAGACGGCCAGGTCGCCGAAGACGATCTTGTGGTAGGCGCCGAAGGCGATGTTGAGTCCCTGGATCTCGACCTGGTAAAAGGCCTGTATCCCCATGGCCAGGCAGGCCAGCAAGGCCCCGGCAGCAAACTCCCGCCCAGGGGAGAAGCCGAAGCGGCGAAACATCAGGTAGATGGGAACGATCAATGCGAAGCGAAGATAGCGTTCGAGGGCCTGAACCCCTTCCCGCAGCTCTTCGGCATTAACGAGACTTAAAGCCATCACTGCGAAGACGGTCACAAAGCCCACCATCAGGCGGCGTTCCCAGATGGAGAGGTTTGACCAGCCCCGGCCGTAATAGAGGGCCGGCAGCAGCAGCAGGGCGAAGACATGGCTCCCCCAGCCGAGGGTTGCCACGGTTGCCGGAAAAATGAAGATCAGGCTTCTGACGAGTTGCCGAAGCCAGAGCGGTGCTGCAGGGGCGGACACTGCTAATGGGGGAGATGTCATTGTCTTGGCCATTGTCATGGCGAGTAGCTAAGGGTTGAAGTCAGGTGCAGGGGGTGGCAGCCTTACGGGATCTGGGTCGGCTTAGGCCCGCTGCGGTGTCAAGGCCATGGCCAGCTTTTCGAGGACCTCGTCGGTGCTGATGAGGTCCATGGCGTTCGGGTTGCGGACCCTTCGACCCCAAGGAATGAGTTCGACGGGCTTACCGAACTCTGCCTGCACCGCCCTCGGGTAGGCGTTGACCGTCAACTCCCGGCGCAGATAGGGGCCGGTCCTTTCCGGGTTCGAGGTTGCGTAGAGGCCGACGACCGGCGTGCCGACAGCATTGGCCAGGTGGGCCGGCCCCGTATCCGGGGCGATGGTCACCCGGGCGAGGGAGAGCACGGCAAGGAGTTCATTGAGGCTGGTCCGGCCGACGAGGTTAAACAGGTTTGTGCGCGCCGCCCTGGTAATCTCCTCGGCATAGGCCATTTCGTAAGGGGAGGGTCCTCCGGTCAGTACAGTGACCATCCCGTATTTTTCTGAGGCATTGTCGGCAATTCTTGCGTATGATAACGGGCTCCAGTTACGGTAGTTTCTGGCCCGCAGACTCGAGCAGGGGTTGATCACCAGAAAAGGCTGCTGTTTCGGGAGCAGCTCCTTCACCTTGTTGCAGGCTTCTTCCGGAATCGGTATATCCCACCTGATTTCGGGAATTTCCAGACCCAGGGCCTGGGGGAAGGCGAGGAAGCTGTCGAGAACGTGCTGGCAGGGAGAAGGGTTGATGGTCATGTTGGTGGTCAGCCACTGGAGCCCTCTGGCGCGCGCCCGGTCGAAACCGAGGCGTAAAGGGGTATGAACCGCCAGGCTGGCCAGGGTGGCACGCAGCGAGGCCTGCATGTTGAGGAGCAGGTCGAACCGCCGATGCCGCAGCAGCCGAACCAGGTTGAACAGAGCCCGCCAACCTTGACTTTTGTCGTAGACGATGAACTCGATTCCCGCGATGTCCCTGACGAGAGCCAGTTCGGTTTTGCCGATAATCCAGGTGATTTCGGCCTCCGGCCAGTGGTGTTGCAGGGTGCGCAGGGTGGGCAGGACATGGCTGACATCGCCGATGGCCGACAGTCGCAGAAGACAGAGCTTTGCCGGTGGATGTGAGAATGATTTGGTCATCTGACGTTCGATCAATCACCAGTGAGACAGGGAGTGGGGCCATTCTTTACGACCCCCGGTTGCTTGATGCCCCCCCACCTTCCCTATTCGACCCCGGCGAGTTGACCACCAGAGGGTGGCTCGACGGCCAGGCCGATGGCCGGGGCACCACCTGGTTCTTCACTTATCGTGGCATGGCCTGGGTCCTGCGGCACTACCGGCGTGGCGGCCTGGTCGCCCGCCTGGTTAACGATCTCTACCTCGGCTTGCGGCCGGAGAGCAGTCGCCCGTTTCGTGAGTGGCGACTGCTGGCGGAGCTTCATCAGCGTGGGCTGCCGGTACCAAGGCCGGTTGCCGCCGCTTATTGGCGATGCGGTTGTGCATATCGTGGCGACCTGATTACAACCCGCCTCTTCTCGGCGCGCCCCTTGGCCGACTGCCTGCGCCTTAAGCCGCTCTCTTCCAAGACCTGGCGGCAGGTCGGAATGACGATCCGCCGTTTCCACAACCACGGTGTTTACCATGCCGACATGAATGCCCGCAATATCTTAATCGACGGCGAAGGCCATGTCTTCCTGATCGACTTCGATCGCTGCAGGATCCGGCCGGGTAGCAGGTGGAAAGGCGCTACCGTTCAGCGTCTGCTTCGCTCCCTTCGCAAGATCGCGTCCACTACCCCCGGTCTGTATGACCATGAAGAAGGCTGGCGGGAACTTCTGGCAGGTTATGCTTGCGCCGAGAATCCCGGCCGAAACCATGCCGAGAACGACTTTTGATATGCGCCGGTTTGGAAACCCACGGCAAAGAGAGGAGATGTCGAGCGTGCACACCCAGCCGACAGACCTTCCCGGCATGACCCAAGGATCAGCTTACCCGCAAGGTACGACCTGCTTCGGAAACAACGAGGTGTACCGAAGCACCCATGCCCACGGATTCCGCGTCCACCACTGGAACTCTCCGGAAATCGCGGGAGCCCTGGCCGCCCTTCTCCCCGACCCGGACGCCTGCTTCGCGGCTGGCGACGTATGCAAACATGGTACACGCAGCCACGCGGGGAAGGTCACCCTGGCCGGCAAAGCCTACTTCCTGAAGCGCTATAACGACCGTGGCAGCTGGTATCGTTTCCGTCACCTGTTCAAACATTCCCGGGCTATCCATGCCTGGCAAATCAGCTGTGACTTCCACACCGCCCAGGTGCCGGTCCCACGACCCCTTATCTGTCTCGAGGAGCGGCGCTCCTTTCTTCTACGTCGCTCCTATATTCTGATGGAACTTGTCGAAGGCGCAATAACCCTTCGAGATCTCTGGCCCTCCCTGGCGATGACCGACAAAGTCGGCCTTGTCGCCGAGTGTGCCGAAATCATCGGCAGGATGCACAAGTCGGGGCGCGTGCATGGCGACCTCAAATGGTCCAACCTGCTGGTGCAGGGTCATCCCGGCTCCCTCCGGCTGACCCTGGTCGATCTCGACAGCTGCGCGCGACTCGACTGGCGGCGGCGAAACGGTATTGGCAAGGACATAGGGGTCTTTCTCGACTGGCTCGATCGTTGCGAGGCTGACGGAACCGTGCGGCAACGATTCCTGTCGCTTTGGAAACAGTGGGCGAGATGACCGCCGCACCCATCCGGGCCGGTTCGGGGTGAACCGCAGAACCGGTTACTTTTGTTATGAATTGTGCTATCTATTCCTGAGTCCTGAATCTGACCAGGCTAGCCGGTTTTTATGCTGCTTTGAAGCTTCCGGCCGGTGAGGAGTTAGGGTTCAGGTGTTGACCGTAACGGGCGATATCCCCGTGCGGTGAGAATAGGCAGGACCGAAATCAGGTAGGAAGAACATTTATGCGTATTGATGAGATCAAGGCCCAGATCGATGACCACGTTGAGGTGATCGCTCTGGTCCAGCGGGATTTGCTCACTCCCATCGGCGACTGTGCCAGGCAGTTGACGGAGGTCCTGGGCGCCGGACGCAAGCTGCTGGTGATGGGGAATGGCGGTTCGGCCGCTGATGCCCAGCATTTTGCCGCCGAACTGGTTGGCCGCTTTCTGCTTGAGCGCCGCCCTCTGCCGGCCATCGCTCTGACCACCGACACTTCGATTTTGACCGCCGTCGGCAACGACTACGGGTTCGAAGAGGTCTTCAGTCGTCAGGTTGAAGCCCTTGCCGTCCCCGGAGACCTGGTGCTTGGTATCTCGACCAGCGGCAACTCGGCCAATGTTATCCGCGCCCTGGAGGTCGCCAAAACCAGGGGGTGCGTGACCGCCGGCCTGCTCGGCCGAGATGGCGGTCGGATCGCTTCCCTGGTCGATTTTCCCTTGACGGTTCCTTGCCAGCAGACGCCCCGAATCCAGGAGGCCCATCAACTGATCATCCATATCATCTGTGATCTGGTGGAAAAGGAGCTGTTTGCAGCTCCGGAGGGCGAGGGATGAGCCGGTACCAGCCGCTGGAAACCGGCCAGATTAAAACCTACCCCCTGGCCAGTCGTGACAACAAGGTCAATGTCCGAGAGCATTTCGCGGCGAATCCCGTTGCCGGGATGAGTCTGGCCGGTTTTATCGACACTCTCCCCCGCCTGCTAGGCGCCGAAAGCCTGCGCGGCGTGATCGAGGCCGTAGTGGCGGCCCGTCGAGAAGGTCGGCCGGTGGTGCTGGCCATGGGGGGGCATGTCATCAAATGCGGGCTGCAGCCGGTGCTGAAACAGCTGATCGAGGCCGACGTCATTACCGCCGTGGCCATGAACGGTTCGGCGGCGATCCACGACTTCGAGGTGTCGCTGGTTGGCGCCACCTCCGAGGATGTCGGTGCCGTGCTGCATGCCGGAGACTTCGGCTTTGCCGAAGAGACCGGCGGCGGGATGAACCTGGCTCTGAAAAACGCCTTGCCCGAGGGGTGGGGCTTTGGTGAAGCGATCGGCCGCCACATCCTTGCCAAAGAGCACGAGCACCGGGATTACAGCCTGCTGGCGACCTGCGCCGAGAAGGGCATCCCGGCAACGGTCCATGTCGCCATTGGCACCGATATCATCCACCAGCACCCGGAATTCGATGGTGCGGTGACCGGCGAGATGTCGGCCCGCGATTTCCGCCTGCTCACCGCGGTGGTCGCGGACCTCTCCGGGGGAGTCTGGCTGAATGTCGGTTCGGCAGTGGTTATGCCGGAGATTTTCCTGAAAGCGCTTTCCATTGCTCAGAACCTCGGTCACCGGGTCGAAAATTTCACCACGGCGAATTTTGACATGACTCAGCACTACCGACCTTTGCAGAACGTGGTCAAGCGGCCGACTTCCGGCGGAGGTCGCGGCTTTACCCTCACTGGTCACCACGAAATCAACCTGCCGCTTCTTGCTGCGGCGATTCTGGACAGGATGGGTTGATCGATGGATCGAATAGTCGTGGAACGTTTTCTGGGCGAGCTTGCCGAACTGAAAGTTTTGGTGGTCGGCGACCTGATGCTCGACGAATACCTGTGGGGCCAGGTCGAACGCATTTCCCCCGAGGCGCCGGTGCAGGTGGTGGCGGTGCGTCGCGAGGAGTTGCGCCTGGGCGGTGCCGGCAATGTTCTCAACAACCTTGTGGCCCTCGGGGCCCAGGTGACAGTTGCCAGTGTTCTGGGCGACGATGCTGATGGCCGCCTGCTGCGCGAACAGCTTGCCGGACTCGGGGTCGATCCCCATGGGATTGTTCTCGCCCCCGGCCGCACCACCAGCCGCAAGACCAGGGTGCTGGCCAGCAACCAGCAGATCGTGCGCATCGATCGCGAGACCCGGGCCTCCATCACCCCCGATCAGGAACGTCAGCTGCTGTCGCGCATCGAGACCCAACTCCCCGAATGCCGGGTCGTGCTGGTCTCCGACTACCTGAAAGGGGTCCTCCCTGAGTCACTGCTGCAGGCGATCATCCAGTTGACGCGGCAAGCCGGCGTGCCGGTGGTGGTCGACCCCAAGGGGGACGACTACCGCAAGTACCGTGGCGCCACGGTACTCACCCCAAATCGCAAAGAGGCCGAGGTCGCTTCGGGAGTCAGAATTGATGACGATGCCAGCCTGGCTAAAGCTGGAGAAGGCTTGCTCCGTGAGCTCGATCTCGATGCCCTGGTGCTGACCCGCAGTGAGGCGGGGATGAGCTTGTTTTTTCGCGATAGCCAAACAGTCCACTTGCCGACCGAGGCCAAGGAGGTGTTCGATGTCTCCGGCGCCGGCGACACCGTGCTGGCCCTGGTCGGGCTCGGTCTGGCGGCCGGGCTTTCTCTCGAACAGGCGGCCTGGCTCTCCAATGTGGCCGCCGGGATCGTGGTCGGCAAGGTCGGGACCTCGACGGTGGTCCCAGCAGAAATCATCGCCGCGGTCGGGCGCCGCCATCAGGACAGCGACCTCAAAATCCACGGCCGCCAGCCGCTGGCAACCTTGCTGGCTGACCGACGGGCCCGCGGCGAGCGGGTGGTCTTTACCAATGGCTGCTTCGATCTGCTGCATGCTGGCCATATCAAATACCTGCAGGCTGCCCGCAGACTCGGCGACCTGCTGGTTCTC
Organism: Desulfuromonas sp.; assembly: GCA_002869725.1. Taxonomy (GTDB): domain Bacteria; phylum Desulfobacterota; class Desulfuromonadia; order Desulfuromonadales; family BM103; genus BM103. Next base: position 9,179 of record PKTY01000321.1, read on the forward strand.
GGTCTTAATTCCGACGCTTCGATCCGTCGCCTCAAGGGGGAGAAGCGTCCGCTGATCGAGCAGGATGAACGAGCGCATCTGCTCGCCGCTCTCGGCTGCATCGATTTCGTGACGGTCTTCGACGAAGATACGCCTCTGGAACTTATCTCCACCTTGCGCCCGGACATCCTGGTCAAGGGCGGCGACTATACCCCGGAGGGAGTCGTCGGCAAGGACCTGGTCGAAAGCTGGGGCGGGCGGGTCGAGTTGATCGAGTTTGTCGATGGCAAGTCGACTACCAGCCTGATCGAGAAGATTCTCAGCGCCTATCAGGAATGAACTAGAATGGCAGCGGATGCGCATCGTCGTGCGGTCTTCCTCGACCGCGACGGCACCATCAACATCGAAAAGGACTACCTCTATCGCATCGAGGATTTCCAATTTATCCCCGGTGCGCCGGAGGCGATCAGACGATTTAAAGAAGCAGGTTTTCTGGTCATCGTGGTCAGCAACCAGTCCGGGGTTGGCCGCGGCTATTACAGTGAAGACGACGTCGACCGTCTGCACTGTCATATCCAGCAAGAGCTTGCCGCTTACGGCACCTGCATCGATGCCTTCTATTTCTGCCCGCATCATCCGCAGCAAGGGGAGGGTGCTTACCGAATCGACTGCGACTGCCGCAAGGGAGAGCCGGGTATGCTGCTACAGGCCGCCGGTGAACACGGCATCGATCTCGCGCAATCCTGGATGGTAGGGGACAAGCTGGCTGACCTCGAGGCGGGTGAACGGGCCGGTTGCCGGACGATCCTGGTGCTGACCGGTTACGGTGAGCGGACCCGGAGCAAACTGGGTCCACAAGCTGAGCAGGTCTGTTGCGCCGAAGACCTTGCCCAGGCTTCGTCAATGATTTACCCTGCTCCGCGCTAAGGAGCGGGACAACCTTCAACCTCAAAGAGTTCAGCTATGAAATCGATTCTGATTACCGGCGGCTGTGGTTTTATCGGTGCCAACTTTGTCCGCCTGGCCATTGAACAGCTCCCTGCTGCCCGCATCGTCAACCTCGACAAGCTAACCTACGCCGGCAACCCGGAAAACCTGGCCGGCCTTGAAAACCATCCCCGCTACCGGTTCGTCAAGGGGGACATCTGTGATGCCTCGCTGGTCGGACGGTTGTTTGCCGAGGAAGGTTTCGACTGCGTGGTCCACTTTGCCGCCGAGTCCCATGTCGACCGCAGCATCGAGGGCCCTGCCGAATTCATCAGCACCAACATTCTTGGCACCTTCACCCTGCTGGAAGCGGCCCGCAAGGCATGGAAGGGGACAGTCCCCTTAAAAGGACAGTCCCCTCGCTTCCTGCATGTGAGCACCGACGAAGTCTACGGCTCCCTCGGTGAAACCGGCTACTTCACCGAAACCACCCCCTACGATCCGCGTTCCCCCTATTCGGCGAGCAAGGCCTCTTCCGATCACCTGGTCAGCGCCTACCATCACACCTACGGGCTGCCGGTCCTGATCACCAACTGTTCGAACAACTACGGTCCCTACCAGTTTCCGGAAAAACTGATTCCGCTGATCATCAACAATGCCCTCAACGGCAAGGATCTGCCGGTCTACGGTGACGGCAAAAACGTGCGTGACTGGCTCTATGTTGTCGATCATTGCACGGCCATCCTCAAGGTTCTCGGAAACGGCCGGATCGGCGAGACCTACAATGTCGGCGGCAACAGCGAGAAGCAGAACATCGAGGTGGTGCAGACCATCTGTGACATTCTTGATGAGAAGAGTGGATTGTTGTCGTCTGGGCAGCCGCGCCGTTCACTGATTCGCTTTGTCAAGGATCGCGCCGGTCATGACCGGCGCTACGCCATCGATGCCAGCAAGATCAGCGATGAACTCGGTTGGCAGCCGAGCCTGGCTTTTGACGAGGGGATTCGCCGGACCATCGACTGGTACCTGGAGAATTCTGACTGGATATCCGCAGTTCTCGACGGCTCCTACCATACGTATTACCAGAAGATGTATGGGGAGCGTTAGGTGAACTCTCCCCTGGTGTTGCGGGTTGCCCTGATCGGTTCCAACGGCATGCTTGCCGGCATGGTCAAAGAGCGTGCACCGGCTGGGGTGGCGATTGAGGGGCTTGACCTCCCCGAGTTCGATTTGACTGATAGGAGTCAGGTCCTCGCCGTTGTTGGGGAGATGAACCCTGATGTGATGATCAACTGCGCCGCCTATACAAACGTCGATGGCTGTGAAACCGAGCAGGAGACCGCCATGGCCGTCAACGGCGATGGTCCGGGTTTTCTGACCGAAGCGGCGAAGAATTGCGGCGCGACCCTGGTGCACATTTCCACCGACTACCTGTTTGACGGCAGTGGGGACTCACCCTTGCGCGAAGATACTTTGCCCAACCCTCAGTCGGTTTATGGACGGAGCAAGCTGGCCGGGGAGTTGGCGATTCTTGACAGCGGTCTGGAAAACTATTTGATCGTTCGCACCAGCTGGCTGTACGGGCCGGGCGGCAAGAACTTTGTCGAGACCATTCTGCGCCTGGCCGGTGAACGCGAACAACTCGCTATCGTCGCCGATCAGATCGGTAGCCCGACCTATACAGGCGATCTGGCTGAGGGGATTTTCCATCTGTTAACGGGGGACAGTTCCCCCAAGGGGACAGTCCCTTACGGCATCTATCACTTTGCCGGTGCCGGCCAGTGCAGCTGGTATCAGTTCGCCTGTGCGATCGTCGAAGAAGCCCGTCAGCTTGGGCTGCCGCTGCGTGTACAAGAGATCCGGCCGCTCCAGACGAAAGACTACCCGCTACCGGCAAAACGCCCGGCCTACTCGGTGTTCGATACCGGCAAATATCGCCAGGCCACCGGCCGGCAGATCCCCGAGTGGCGTACCAGCTTGCGAGAGTATCTGCAACGACGGCCAGCAGAACCTCAATGCAGAGAACCTCGGTAATACCAGATTGCGAAAAATGGCTGTCACCGCTTAACGTGTCAACGATTAATCAATCCAACCGATCAACCCAATAAGGAAAGGTCCCCCCATGTCCGGTATCCACAAGGGAATCGTCCTCGCCGGCGGCGCCGGTACCCGGCTCTATCCCCTGACCCTGGTCGCTAGCAAACAGCTGCAGCCGGTCTACGACAAGCCGATGATCTATTACCCGCTCTCGACCCTGATGCGGGCAGGTATCCGCGATATCCTGATCATCTCCACTCCCCAGGACACTCCGCGCTTCGAGGCGCTGCTTGGTGACGGCAGTCGCTTCGGAATTTCCCTGAGCTATGCCGTGCAGGCGGAGCCGAAGGGGATCGCCCAGGCGTTTCTGGTCGGCGAGGGGTTCATTGCCAATCAGCCGGTTGCTCTGATCCTCGGCGACAACATTTTCTATGGCAAGATGGAGCTCGATCGCATTTTCGCAGGGTTCGATAACGGTGCTCTGGTCTTTGGCTATCCGGTCACCGACCCCCAGCGCTACGGGGTGGTTGAGTTCGATCGGGAGGGAAAGGCAATCTGTATCGAGGAAAA
>PKTY01000051.1 GCA_002869725.1 Desulfuromonas sp.
CACACAGCATCACATCGAACTGTTTTGGCCAACGGCAGAGCTGCATGGCAGCATTGTCGACATACATGTGCGACAACTCGACATCGGAGTACTGCTTGGCAACCCGCTCGACCACTTCGCGCCAGAGCACCGAGGTCGAAAGAACGTTGGCCTTGTCGATGGAGCAGACCTTGCCACCGCGCTTGCGTGCCGCCTGAAAGGCGACGTGGCTGATCCGCTCGACTTCGGCATCGGAATACTTCATGGTATCGAATCCGGTGCGGTCAGGCCCCTCCCCTTCGATCCCCTTGGGTTGAGCGAAGTAGATGCCGCCGGTCAGCTCACGCACCACCAGCAGGTCGAACCCGCCTTCGATCACCTCCGGCTTCAACGAGGAGTTTCCGGTCAGCGCCGGGAAGATAATCGCCGGTCTCAGGTTACAGAATAGGCCGAAGATCTTGCGCAACGGCAGCAAGGCGCCACGCTCCGGCTGGTCATCGGGGGGGAGATGCTCCCATTTGGGACCGCCGACCGAACCGAACAGCACGGCATCGGACTGCTTGCACAGCTCGACGGTCGTTTCCGGCAAAGCCTTGCCATCTTCATCAATAGCAATGCCACCGACATTGGCGAAAGTCCGCTCGAAACTGACATCGAACTGTTTCTCCACGGCATCAAGAACCTTCATTGCCTCGGCCATCACTTCCGGGCCGATACCGTCACCGGACAGCACGGCTACCTTAAACGACTTGCTCATATCACAACTCCTGAAATCGGGGATTTTCCAGAAAAAAACCTCAATTCAAAGCAATCGAGGGCGTGGTCACTATAAAAACAGGGTCCTCATTTGTCAATCGCTTTTCAACCGAGCCGACGAAGGGCAACAACTGCCGACACCCGGGAAAATCTGCGTTATACTACGCCTATCGGAGCCGTCATGAAACGATACATATTCGCTCTCTTTGTCTTCGCGCTCAGCCTTGTCGCTGCCGAGTACCTGTTCGGCCTCGACATCAAGGAACTGTTCGCAGGAGCCGTCGATTTCATCCGGAGAATCATTGTTGGCGGGTGACCTGGCTCACATTCCGAGATAGGCTTTCCTGACCTCTTCGTTGCCGAGCAAGGCCTCGGCGTGATCGGCGAGAGTGATGCAACCGTTCTCCATGACGTAACCACGATGAGCCAGCTTAAGGGCCTGGTTGGCATTCTGCTCCACCAGAAATATGGTCGTCCCCTGCTCCCGATTGATTTTTTGAATAATTTCAAAGATCTGCTTAATAATCAAGGGGGCCAGTCCGAGTGATGGCTCATCGAGGAGCAGTACCCGCGGCCTGGCCATCAGCGCGCGGGAGATTGCCAGCATCTGCTGCTCCCCCCCGCTCAAGGTGCCGCCCATCTGCGAACGGCGCTGAGCAAGGATCGGAAACAGCTCCATGACCATGTTGACATCCTGCTTGACCAGAATTTTGTTGGTGCGCAGGTAGGCTCCCATCTCAAGATTTTCCATGACCGACATGTTCGGAAAAATGCGACGCCCTTCCGGAACCTGAATGATCCCCATCTGGACAATCTTGTCCCCCGACAACCCCTGAATGGGCCGGCCCTGGAAAAGTATCTGTCCGGAACGCGGCGGTACGATTCCACAAAGAGACATTAATGTTGTTGTTTTGCCTGCACCATTGGCCCCAATCAAGGTGACGATCTCCCCTTCGTTAATTTCGAGGGAAACCCCTTTGAGGGCCTGGATATTGCCATAAAAGGTATTGATGCTTTCGACTTTAAGCATCGTCGCCCCCCTCACCGAGATAGGCCTCGATTACTTTCGGGTTGGTGCGAATCTCATAGGGTGTGCCCTGCGCCACCTTCTTGCCGTACTCCATGACATAAATACGCTCTGAAATATTCATGACCAGTTTCATGTCATGTTCGATCAGCAGAATGGCAATTCCCTCGGCATCCCTGATCCTGACAATCAATTCATCAAGCTCTCTGGTCTCCTGGGGATTCATCCCGGCAGCCGGCTCGTCGAGCAAAAGCAGGAAAGGGTCTGTAGCCATGGCCCGAGCGATTTCCAGCCTCCGCTGCGCCCCATAAGGAAGATTTTTGGCAAACTCGTCGGCGAAATCCTGCAAACCGACCTTTTCGAGCAGAGCATAGCTTTTCTCGATGGTCTCATGCTCTTGCTTGCGCGATATCCGCCCCCGCAGGACCGATCCGAGGATTCCCGTTGTGGTTCGACAGTGACGGCCGATCATCACGTTTTCAAGGACCGTCATGTTCTGAAACAGCCGAATATTCTGGAAGGTTCTCGCCATTCCCAAAGCCGTCACCCGGTTCGGCTTGGCACCGTTAATCTTCTGTGGCTTGCTTCCGGACGGATAAGCAATAATTTCGCCGCGAGTCGGCTTGTAGATCCCGGTTACACAGTTGAAAAATGTGGTTTTCCCTGCACCATTTGGTCCGATCAAGGCAACAATCTCGCCGTCACAAACTTCGAGGGTCACGCTGTCGACAGCTCGCAATCCGCCGAAATCCATAGTCAGTTCCCTGACCTCGAGCAGCTTTCGAGCCTTTTCAGCCATGAGCCCCCTCCTCTCCAGCCTTGGGGTGTGCATAGGTCCTCCTGACATTTGCCACCAACCCTTGAGGCCGGAACAACATCATGAGCACCATCACGGCCCCGAAAACCAACATGCGATAATCTTCGAAAGCACGCAGATATTCGGGAAGAAGGTTCAGAACCAGGGCAGCGATCACCACCCCGACGATCGACCCCATACCACCCAGTACAACCATCGACAGGACGATTGCCGAGAGCATGAAGTCGAAACTGGCCGGATTAATATAGGTGGTCTGAGAAGCAAAAATTACCCCGACCAGACCGGCCCAGAATGCGCCGAGAGCATAGGCCGAAAGTTTTGTTTGGGCCATGTCGACTCCCATGGCGACACAGGCAATCTCATCTTCCCGCAACGCCATCCAGGCCCGGCCAATACGTGAATCCTTGAGCCGGTTGGTAACAAAGATGGTGAACACCACCATCAACAGCATCAGGTAGTAGGTAAAGGTGGTGGAGGCATCGATTCCCATCTCAATACCGAAGAAACCGGGCCGGGCTATCTTTTCGATACCGCGAGACCCATTGAAAACCCCTTCCCAGTTTTCATAGACGATCTTGGCGATCGAACCGAAACCAAGGGTGACGATTGCCAGATAGTCGCCACGCAGGCGCAGTATCGGAAAACCGAGAATGACGCCGACCAAAGCCCCGACAAGCCCACCAATCGGCAGACAGATCCAGAAATCGAGGCCGAAGCGGGTATTGAGAATCGCGTAGCTATAAGCGCCGACTCCAAAAAAGGCCACATAACCCAGGTCGAGAAGACCCGCTAGCCCTACCGTAATATTCAACCCGAGCCCGAGAACTACATAAATCAGGGCAAAAACCCAGATCGTCACCTGGTACATCTCGGAGACCCAGGGCATGAGCAGTGCCAACAAGGCAACAACACCGATGACCGGCCGGTTGAGTTTTGGGTCTTCCAGCAATCGCTGACCCAAGCCTGGCCTGGTTACCGTATCAGCAGCCAGAACCTCTTTTGAGTTCGCACCTCTTTCTCTGCGCTCCATCGCCCAGCGCCAGACGATCGACAACAGAAAGGCAGCAATAGCAACCCACAGCATGTTGATCCAGCGCCACTCGACGGTGTCTTTCAGAGTATTGACCTTGACGACCAGCAGTGGGAATGTCAGGAAGACAAACCAGACAGCCGCCAGCAAGGAACTTTTCAGATAAGAGACCATTTCCATCAAACCTTCTGTTTAACGGCCTTGCCGAGCAGACCGGCAGGTCGCAGAACAAGAATCAGTACCAGCACGCCGAAGGCAAAGACATCCTCATATGCGCTTGAAACATAACCGGCCGCCATCGATTCGGCCAAACCGAGCACCAGACCTCCCAGCGCCGCGCCCGGAATGTTACCGATTCCGCCGAGCACCGCCGCCGTAAAGGCCTTGACGCCTGCCATGAAACCGATGAAGTAGTTGATCTGACCGATATAGGAGCCGACCAGCACCCCGGCAATGGCGGCCAACACAGAACCGATCACAAAGGTCACTGAAATCACCCGGTCGACATTGATCCCGGTCAAGCGTGCCATGATCATGTCCTGCTGCGTGGCCCTCATCGCTTTGCCGATACGGGTAAATTTGATGAGCAGGGTCAAGCCGACCATGGTCAGGGTACTGGTCACAAGGATCACCAGTTCGGAAGAACCCATGATATGAGCGATCGGTTCCATAAACTCAAATTCGGGGACCAGTTCCGGGAAAGGCAGAAAATCGGCGGTCTGTGCCAACAGCACGTAATTCTGCAGGAAAAGAGACATGCCTATTGCGCTGATTAATGCAGAGAGTCTGGGGGCATTACGTAATGGTCGGTAGGCAATTTTTTCCAGCGTATAACCGTAGGCAGCTGCATAGATAATTGAAATCATAGCGGCCAAAACCAGTATTGAAACTCCGGAAAAACCGTAGATGGTCAATACTCCTGAGACAACCAGGGCAACAAACGCACCGATCATGTAGATCTCGCCGTGAGCGAAATTAATCAGCTGAATGATCCCATAGACCATGGTGTAGCCTAGAGCAATCAGGGCATAGATACTCCCTCTGGTCAGACCACTCAAAAAGAGTTCGAGAAAATAGTCCATAGCAGTTTCCCCGAGGCGCGGTTCACCCCTTAAAATGATGCGGGGAACAGACCACGTCTGTCCCCCGCTGAGTAAACCATGCTCCGTTAACCTTAATTAAGCTCAACGAACTTGCCACCTTGAACCTGAAACACCGAAAAGCCGACGCCCTCGGCATCGCCCTTGGTATCGAACTTGATCTTACCGACCGTCGTGTCGACGTAAGTGCTGCGCAATGCTTTTTCCAATCCCGCATAGTCGGTTCCACCGGAAGTTTTGATCGCGTTGAGGGCCACCTGAATCGCAGCGTACCCTTGATCGAAGAAGGTGCCAGGCTCTTTGCCGTATTTGGCGATATAGTCTGCTCTGGCCTGCTTGTTTTCAGCATAAGCGGAGACATCCATCGGCCCGGTGGCGTAAACACCTTCAGCGTTCTTGCCGGCGATCTCGAGAAAGCCGTCACCCTTCACTCCGTCAGGACCGATAAAAGGAATCTTAACCCTCTTTTTGTTCATCTGGCCGATCAGCTTGGACGCCTCCGGGTGGTATCCACCGAAGATTACCGCATCAGCCTTTTCCCGACGAATTTTTTGAACAATCGCCGAGTAGTCCATGGCCCCCGGAGTGATCCCTTCGAAAAGAACCACTTGAGCTTTGCCTTCTGCTTCAATGGACGCCTTGGAGAAGTCTGCAAACCCTTTTCCGTAATCGCCCTTGTCATGCAGTATGGCAATCTTCTTGGCCCCGAGTTTACCCGTCGCGAAACTGGCGGCCAGTTTCCCCTGGTCATCGTCAGGAGCAATGGTGCGGAAGAAATTCGAGTAGTCACCACTTTGCGTCAAGGGAGGATTGGTTGCCGATGGTGAGATCGCGATCACGTTGGCTTCCTTGTAGATGCCAAGAGCTGCCTTGGTCGCCCCGGAACAGACGTGGCCGATAACCAGCTGCACCCCTTCTGAGACCAGCTTGGTGGCGGCGTTGGTGGCGATTTCAGGCTTGCACTGATCGTCTACCGGCATCAACTCGATCTGCTTGCCCAAAACACCTCCGGTTGCATTGACCTGGGCTACGACCAGTTCAGCAGCATCCTTGGTCGGGATTCCGTAAGGAGCGAGATCACCCGTGTGCGGCCCTGCCACACCAATCTTAATCGTGTCAGCGGCAAATCCGGAGACCGGGATTGACAGGCAGACCAAAGCTGCGATGGCACAACTTCTTAGAGTCCCTTGACGCATAAGAATACCTCCTCGAGAAAGTTTATGGAGCAGTAACTACTGGTAATCACGACAAAACGATTATTACAAACGTTGTTATAGAGAAATGGGCGGAACCGGTCAAGATCAATCTTCGCAAGACGGCAGCGGCTACTGGCAAGCAGCACTGTCGCTCAAGAGCAATTTGGTCGATCAGAAATACCCCAGGCGATTGAACAGCCGCAGATCCCGCTCGCTGAGCAGTTCAGAATGCAGGCAGCCGATCCGCTGGCAGATGCCGATGCACTGGGCAAAATGAGTCTTTGGGGAAGTAAACAGAGCAACGAGATGGGCACCACACGGACACTCGTTGTAAAGCGGGAAAGGCATCGAACATTCCGGGCAGCAAATCTCAACCACTTCGCCTGGAACCTGCTCAAAATCGATAAACTCCCGATTGCAGTCACCGATGACCGGGCTGATCGCCAACAGCCCTTCGCCTTTCTTGCCGAGGAGCTTCAGGGTCAAAGCCGGAAGCCCCTGAAAGGTGCGGATATCGGTCAGGATTGAGTGACCATTGGGGCAGAAGCAGGCGTCGATAACCCGACGGTCAACCTGATCGTCCTCCTGGATCACCTGTCTTTTTTGCGTCTGATCTCCACCCAGAAGCCATTTGAACGGCATACTGCAACTCCTGTAGCAATAGTCCGATTGCCGCCAACGACGCATCGTCGCGGCGACAACCAGACTAGCCTTTTGCCTCTTTTCTGTCTAGCGCTTTTGCCAGAGCGGGCTTACTCCAAGACGACAAGCAGATCCCCCTGCTCGACCTGGCCCCCCTCGTTGAAGCGTATTTCCCCCACCACTCCATCGACTTTGGCCTTGACGTTGGTCTCCATCTTCATCGCTTCAGTGGTCAGCAGCGTATCCCCGGCCGCAACCTTTTCGCCAACACTGACAAGCATCTTGAAGATCTTGCCGGGCATCGGTGCGCCCACATGCTTGGTATTGGCCGGATCGGCCTTTTCATGGCTTGCTTCATCCGATTCGACGGAGAGATCCTTGACCGTCACTACTCGCGGTTCGCCGTTCAGCTCGAAGTAGATATTGCGTGTCCCGTCATCATGGACCCTTCCCACGGCATTGAGCTTGATGATCAGGGTCTTGCCTGCCTCGATGTCTATACTGACCTCATCGCCCACATCCAACCCATAGAAGAAGACCGGAGTCGGCAAAAAGGACGTGTCACTGTATTCTTGACGGTGACGGGCGAACTCCTCGAAAACGCCGGGATAGAGGACCGCGGAGAGGACGTCCTCATCGCGAACATTGTAGCCAAGCTTGGTCTCAAGCTCCGTCTTTTTGGCTGAGAAATCGACCGGTTCCAGCAACTCTCCAGGCCGGCAGGTCAGAGGCTCTTCCCCCTTGAGAATGATCGCCTGGAGACGCTCTGGGAAACCGCCGACCGGCTGACCGATCATCCCCTTGAAGAAGTCGACCACACTCTGCGGGAAAGCCAACTCCTCACCGCGTTCAAAGACATCTTCCGGTTCCAGATTGTTCTGCACCATAAACATCGCCATGTCGCCAACGATCTTCGATGAAGGCGTGACCTTGATGACATCACCGAACATGAAATTAACCTTGCGGTACATCTCCTTGCACTCTTCCCAGCGATGACCGAGGCCCAGACCCTCGACCTGCGGCTTGTAGTTGGAATACTGACCGCCGGGAATCTCGTGATGATAAACCTGGGCCGTACCGCTGCGCAGTTCAGATTCGAAGGGGGCGTAGTAAGTACGCACCGTCTCCCAGTAATTGGCCAGCAGCTGAAGGCCTTCATTGTTGACCTGGGGATCCCAGATAGACCCTTCCAGTGCCGACAGCAAGGCGTTCATGTTCGGTTGAGCTGTCAGCCCGGAGAGGGATGAAAGCGCCGTGTCGACGATGTCGACCCCGGCCCGGGCCGCCATCATCAGCATGGCTCCGCCATTGCTCGAGGTATCATGGGTGTGCAAATGAATTGGAATACTAATCTCGTCCTTAAGGGTCTTGACCAGCTTCTCGGCGGCAAAAGGCTTGAGCAGCCCGGCCATATCCTTGATGCCGAGGATGTGCGCACCCATCTTTTCCAACTCCTTGGCCAACTCAACATAATAGGAGAGTGGGTACTTGTCGCGCTTCGGGTCGAGGATGTCGCCGGTGTAGCACATGGCCGCCTCGCAGACCGCATCGGTGCGCTCGCGCACCGCAGCCATGGCAACCTGCATCCCCTTGGTCCAGTTAAGGGAATCGAAGATTCGGAACACATCGATGCCGGTTTCGGCTGCCTTGACCGTGAACTCCTGGACCACGTTATCCGGATAGTTGGTGTAACCGACAGCGTTAGAGCCACGCAGCAGCATCTGGAAGAGAATGTTCGGTACCTTGCGGCGCAGACGGTCAAGACGCTCCCATGGATCTTCGGAAAGAAATCGCATCGACACGTCGAAGGTCGCTCCACCCCACATCTCCAGGGAGAACAGTCCGCCACCCAGGTGTGCGGTCGACTCGGCAATAAGGTCGAGGTCGTGGGTGCGCACCCGAGTGGCCAGCAGCGACTGATGGGCATCGCGCCAGGTGGTATCGGTAATCAGCAACTGCTTGTGATTGCGTGCCCAGTCGGCCAGTCCTTCCGGCCCTTTGGCAAGGAGAATGTCACGGGTGCCACGGGGATGCTGTTTGCCGTATTCAACCTCAGGCACATGAGCTTCGCGCAGGTCACGGAAGTTGAGACGTTTCTCCGGCTTGATCCCGGGGTAGCCATTGACCGTAGTGTGCCCGATGTAGCTGAGGATCTTGTTGGCACGGTCTTTCTTGACCGGCAGTTTAAAAACCTCGGGGTGCTCGTCGAGGAACGAAGTGTCACATTTGCCCTCCAGAAAGACCGGGTGGGTGATAACTTTTTCCAGAAATCCGATATTGGTTTTGACACCGCGGATTCGGAACTCCTGCAAAGCACGATGCATGGTGCGTGAAGCGTCGGCAAAGGTCAAACCCCAGGTCGAGATCTTGACCAGCAGGGAATCGTAGTGGGGAGTGATGATCGCCCCGGCGTAGCCAGCTGCTGCATCGAGGCGAACGCCAAAACCGGCGGCCGTCCGATAAGCCTTAATGATACCGAAATCGGGAGCAAAATTGTTGTTGGGGTCTTCAGTGGTAATCCGGCTCTGGATGGCGTAACCGCGCAGTTCGATATCTTTCTGGCTCTTGATGCCAATCTCCGGATCGGCAAGTTTATGTCCCTGAGCGATGTGGATCTGGGCCTGAACCAGATTGCGCAGCGTGACAAGCTCGGTCACCGTGTGTTCGACCTGGATGCGTGGGTTGACCTCAATGAAATAGAACTTCCCCTGCTTGTCCATCAGAAATTCAACCGTGCCGGCGTTGCGATAGCCAACATGTTTGGCCAAAGCCAGGGCGTAATCACAGACTTCCTTGCGTTTCTTGTTATCAAGATAGAGAGACGGGGCGATTTCGATCACCTTCTGATGGCGACGCTGAATCGAGCAGTCTCGCTCATAGAAGTGGACGATATTGCCATGGTTATCACCGAGAATCTGCACCTCGACATGCTTGGGTTTCTCAATGTATCTCTCCAGAAAAATCGTGGCGTTGCCGAAAGACGCCTGAGCCTCAGAAGCCGCTGACTTCAAACCCTCCAGCAGCTCCTTCTGGTTGTGAGCGACACGCATACCGCGCCCACCGCCGCCGGCGCTGGCCTTGATGATAATCGGGTATCCCGCCTCCTTGGCGAAAATCAGCGCCTGTTCTTCAGAGCGCACCGGGTTTTCGGTTCCGGGTACGACCGGCACGCCGGCATCGATAGCCACCTTGCGGCCAGAGATCTTGTCACCGACCCGGCGCTGAATCTCGGGAGTCGGCCCGATAAAGGTGATACCTGCCCGTTCGCAGGCTTCGGCGAAATCGGCATTCTCGGAAAGAAACCCGTATCCGGGATGAATCGCATCGACTCCCTTTTTACGCGCCAGATCTATAATTTCATCGATACTCAAATAGGCATCGATTGGCCCCTTCCCCTTGCCGATCAGATAGGCTTCATCGGCCTTGTAGCGGTGCAGGGACAATTTATCCTCTTCGGAATAGATCGCCACCGTACTGATACCGAGTTCGGTACAGGCACGAAAAATTCGGATGGCTATCTCGCCGCGGTTGGCGGCCATGACTTTACGAAACTTCTTGATCGACATAATCCTCTCCTGGTGACTTTATGGTTAGAATGGTCGCTGGCAACCGGAACTGTTCAGAGAAAATATTTAGTCAAAGTAAATTTTTACAACAAAATTAAATAGTTACGGCTCACAAGAGCCCAATCTAAGCAAATGCCTGAGGATTGTGTCAAGCAAAAAACCGTTCTATTTTCAACCAACTGAAATAATTGATATATATTACCCTAAGTCGCATCAAGCTGAATTTTTCACTCTACGGAGGCACTTTGAGCTGAAAAAACCAGGCCAGGGGAACTTGGTATCAGACTATTGCGATACGGAATAAAGACATGCTAACGTCAGAGCGTCAACTTCATGACACAACTGCACGAGACGAGTGATGAACCAGCCTGCTCACATTCTGCTGGTCGATGACGAACCAGGCAGCCGCAACGGCCTGAGCCTGCTTCTCCAACGGGAAGGGTACCGGGTTGCTGCATTGGATTCCGGAGAAGCGGCACTTGAGCTGCTCAACAAAGAGCAAGTTGATGTGATGATCACCGACTTGTTCCTTCCCGGAGTGAGCGGCATTGAACTGCTCAAGTGGGTCAAGGAGCGCTCATTGCCATGCAGTGTGATTCTGATCACCGGACATGCTTCGGCTGAGACTGCGGTCGAGGCCATGAAAGAGGGCGCCTTTGACTATATCACCAAGCCGATCAACTTCGAAAAACTCAAAGTGCTGGTCGCCAAGGCCGTCGAAAAAGGCCAGCTGGTGGCGGAAAATCTCTACCTACGAGCCCAGCTGCGGGGCAAATACAAGTTCGACAACATCATCGGCAACAGCCCGGCCATCCAGCCGGTTTTCACTCGTATAGAAAAGATCCTCCACACCGACTCAACCATCCTGGTCCTCGGAGAATCGGGAACCGGAAAGGAGTTGGTGGCCCGCGCCATTCATTTCAACGGCAACCGCAAAGATAAGCCGTTCGTCGCCATCAATTGCGGCGCCATCCCTGCCGAACTGCTTGAAAGCGAACTGTTCGGCCACGTGCGTGGCTCGTTTACCGGCGCAGTGGCCGACAAAATTGGAAAGTTCGAACTCGCCAACCAGGGGACAATCTTCCTCGATGAAATCGGTACGATGCCGATGCACCTGCAGATGAAACTGCTGCGTGTTCTCCAGGAAAGCGAACTGGAAAGAGTGGGCGGGACCAAGCGGGTCAAACTCAATGTCAGGGTCATTTCGGCAACCAACGCCGACCTTGAGCAACTGGTCGACCAGGGCCGCTTTCGGGAAGACCTTTTCTACCGGCTCAACGTCATCCCGATCCAGCTCCCTCCCCTGCGCGACCGGATCGAGGATATCCCGCTGCTGGCCAAATTCTTTTTGCGCAAAGTCTGCGAAACCATGAAACGTCCCATCATGAGCCTGACGCCACGTGCCCTGCGCGCCCTGGAGGCCTACCAATGGCCGGGCAATGTTCGGGAAATGGAGAATGTCATCGAGCGCGCTGTCGCTCTTGCCGACGGAGAGGTGATCGACTGTGCCGACCTGCCGGAAAAGATTGGCGGACACCAGGAGCAGGAGCCCCCGGTCTCGTCAATCAACCTCCCAGAGAACGGCCTCGACCTGCCGGCCACCCTGGCCGTATTCGAACAAACCCTGATCACCCAGGCATTGGACAGATCCGCAGGGGTCAAGGCACGTGCCGCGACTCTGCTCGGTATAAATCGTACAACCCTCGTCGAAAAAATGAAGCGTTACGATATGAAATAGACGATTTGGTCCTCAATCGCGGACCCGGCATCAAGAGATGCCTTAAAATCGTCCCTTTACACCTACATGGCTAACCGGTGATTTACAGCCCTTCACTACAAGGAGCAACACAATGACCTATCAAACCGGAATGTTGACCATGATGCTGACCAGCATCGTCTATGCACTGGTGATTCTGGCTGTCGGCTACTGGGGAGCGAAAATTGCCGTCGGGTTGATTCGAGGATTGATGGAGCGACGCGAAACTGACCCGGCACTGGTCGGCTTTGTCGCAAACCTGCTCAATGCTGCAATCATCACCTTCGCCTTTATCGCTGCCCTTGGGCAACTTGGAATCGAGACGACTTCACTGGTCGCCGTTGTCGGTGCGGCAGGTCTGGCCATCGGTCTGGCCCTCAAGGACTCCCTGGGAAACTTTGCCGCCGGAGTCATGATCCTGATCTTTCGGCAGATCAAATCCGGAGATGTCATAGAAGCTGCAGGAGTCATCGGGGTGGTGGAAACCCTGAACATTTTTTCGACCCAACTCAAAACCGGCGACAACAAAACTATCTTTGTCCCTAACGGCAAACTGGTCGGAGACAATATCATCAACTACTCGACCAAGGGGACCCGCCGCATCGACCTGGTCTACGGGGTGAGCTACGAAGCCAACCTCGCACAAGTCAAACAGGTCCTCACTGACATTCTCGCCAAGGATCCGCGCGTCCTTAGCGAACCGGAACCCTTTATCGGCGTACTCGAACTGGCGTACAACAGCGTCAATTTCGCGGTTCGCCCCTGGGTCGAAAACGCCAACTACTGGCCGCTACTGTTC
>PKTY01000378.1 GCA_002869725.1 Desulfuromonas sp.
CCATTGAGGTTTACCCGATGGAAACCGACGGCTATCAACAGATGGTCGATGCTGGCGTTGACGGCCTGACCATCTACCAGGAGACCTACGACCGGGAGCTCTATGCCGAGTTGCACCCTTTCGGCCAGAAACGGGATTATGATTTCCGCCTGTTGACCCCGGAACGAGGCGGCGCCGCCGGGCTGCGTCGAATCGGCATCGGCTTCCTGCAAGGACTAGGCAACTTCCGAACCGAGGCTTTTTTCACCGGTTTGCACGCCTTGTTCCTGGCTAAGCATTTCTGGCGCAGCCTGATCAGTGTCTCCTTTCCGCGCATGCGCCCGGCCGAAGGTTGCTTCCAGCCACCCAACCCGGTCACGGATCCTCAGTTGGCCCAGTTGATCTGCACCATGCGGCTGCTGATCCACGACGCTGGCCTGGTGCTGTCAACCCGGGAGAGTGCCGTCTTGCGCGACCACCTGCTGCCGCTCGGCATCACCCAGATCAGCGCCGGTTCCTGCACATCACCGGGCGGCTACTCCGAAACGGAGAAAAGCACGGAGCAGTTTGTCATTGATGATGACCGAACTCCCGCTGAAGTTGAACAGGTGTTGCGTGACAAGGGGTATGATCCGGTCTGGAAAGATTGGGACGAGGCCTTTCTGCACAAAACCGGCTAATTTTGAAACGTTGTCGCCAAATGAGCTTACGCGTTGATTTCCCAGTCTACCTGATCACAGACCGCCACCAGTTGGCGGATGGTCAAAGTCTGCTCTCCGCCTGTGAGGCCGCCCTGCGAGGTGGCATCACCGCTCTGCAACTGCGCGAGAAAGATCTGTCGGCGGCCGAGCTGTTACCCTTGGCGCAGGCTCTGCGCGCACTGACCCATCAATACAGCGCTTGCCTGCTCATCAACGACCGGGTCGACGTCGCCATGGCCTGCAATGCCGACGGCGTACATCTGGGCGGGCATTCTCTGCCGGCCGATACAGCGCGCGCCCTGCTCGGGCCGGACAAGTTGATCGGCGTGTCGACCCACAGCCTGGCCGAAATCGACAAAGCGGCCAGCCACGGAGCTGATTTCGTCACCTTCGGACCGGTCTATACCACCCCTTCCAAAGCCGCATTCGGTGCCCCGCAAGGGCTTGAAAAACTGCGAGCGGCCTGCGCGGCCTCCTCTTTGCCCGTCTACGCCCTTGGCGGCATCAAAACGACCAATCATGCTGAAGCCCTGAGCACCGGGGCGACCGGAATTGCACTGATATCAGGAATTTTAGCCCAACCCGACCCGGAAACGGCTGCCCGCAATTTCTGCCTGTCGTCTTCCTAATCTTCGTGAGAAGGGAAGAGGCAGACGCGACTTTAAAGCCCAACGCAGGTTATAATGAAAACAAACCTGACACGCTGAGGCGACATGTCCACCATTCGAAAAACCATTCCGCACGCCCTGCGCTGGGCTTTGCTGATCAGCGGCTTTGCCGCTGTGGGTTTAGCTGTGCTCGGGATATTCCTTCCAGTCCTGCCAACTGTCCCCTTGCTGCTGCTCGCCCTGGCCTGCTTCGCACGGAGTTCAGAAAACTTTTACAACTGGCTGATCGACCACGCCCACCTTGGCCCGATCGTCCGCCCCTATGTGGAAGGCCGCGGCATCCCGCGCACAATCAAGATCAAGGTGATCGTCTTGGTCTGGGTGAGCATTTCCGCCTCCGCCTTCCTGCTGCTGGAGTTGTTCTGGCTGCGCATTCTGCTTTTAATGATCGCTGCCGGCATCACTCTCTACCTGCTACGTTTGCCGACTGACTGCGGTGACACTCAAAATTGAAACCTTTCGAAAGACACCAATAATCAATAGACCCCCGGATAGATAATCTCAATCCAGCGATCTCCCGTAAACAAGCCGTCACCCCACTCCTTCTCAAGGTCAGCCAATGGCTTGGCAGCGACGGCCTCTTCGACCGTCTTGCCCTGTTCCTTCAGCGTCCGTAACCTCCCATGGGCGGTAACCAGCATCGTACGATAAGCGGCGAGCTGTGCTTTATCGGCCAACGGACCATGGCCGGGGATGATCTTCGTCTGGTCGTCAGACTCTGCCAGGAGTTGTTCCGCGGCGGCAATCATCCCTTTCA
>PKTY01000250.1 GCA_002869725.1 Desulfuromonas sp.
ACAAAGCGATTTTACCCATAACGCGGCAAACGATGATGACCAGAATGGAGCCGACGACGGACAGCCCTCCGCCCGCACCTTCAATCTGCCCGAAGGCATCGAACTGGTCGGACACCGACTGCTGATCAGCGACACGGGAAACCATCGTTTCCTGCTCTTTGAAGAATCATAATTAAATTCAATACGTAGCTTTCGGATGAACACTCATTAGCACGACCGCTAAATAATCAAAAACCAACTTCGCAGCTCGGGTAATGCGTTGCGGCTTACCTGGTAATTCCACAGCAAATCCCAAAATTCCCTATTTACCATTGACAAGGTGTGCTTTGGCGGGTTATTGCTTACCTCACAAGTCATTTATCCAGCGAGCTTTTTTGGAGGTACCGTGGTTATCACAAGGGCGACAGAATACGCCATTCGTGCAGTATTGTTTATGGCTATGCAGCCGTCTGGCACCACCGTGTTGAAAAAGGATATCTGCCGGGAGCAAGGAATCACGCCGGCTTTTCTCACCAAGATCCTACAACCGTTGATCAAGTGTGGCATTTTCGGCTCTCACCGGGGCGTTCGAGGCGGATTCTACCTGAACAAACAAGCCGCCAGCATCACCATGCTCGACGTGATCAAAGCGGAAGAAGGCGCCATCCATCTCAACCTTTGTCTCGAAGAAGCCGGAATCTGCCAACGGGAAACCCATTGCCCGGTGCATAAAGTCTGGCAAGAAGCACGCGCCGGCCTGGTTGAGACCCTGAGCAGCTATACCTTTGCCCAACTGGCTGAGATGGCGGACCAGGGGCACACCCTGCACCTGCCCTGAAGCAGAATCAACCGACTGCCGGATCAGGGAAAGGCGATTGACTTTCTGCCGAGGCTCCTTTAGAGTTACGAACCAAACAATTTAATATCAGCAACATCTTTATCGAGAGTGGTGGAGGGGAAGGCCCTGTGAAACCACAGCAACCGATTCGCCGCTGGCGAATGTCAGGTGCTAATTCCTGCCCCGCATGGGGAGAGATGAGGATGGCGCCGGGATCTGTATAGATCATGTACGACTAAAACGGCCCCTTCCTGCATTCCGCAAAGGGGCCGTTTGCTTATTGGAGGCCGATAAAGCCTTGGATCAGTCGGTAGGAATTGTCACAACCGAATACGCTACCTTCAATGTCGAGTTGCCACTGGAAAGCGGCCGTCTGCTTGGATCGCCTCTGACCCTCGCCTACGAAACCTACGGCCGTCTCAACCCGGACCGCTCCAACGCCATCCTGGTCACCCATGCCTGGACGGGCGATGCTCACGCCGCCGGCCGGCACACGCCCGACGACCGCAAACCGGGGTGGTGGGATGACATGATCGGTCCGGGCAAGGTGCTGGACACCGAACGTTACTTTGTCATCTGCAGCAACGTCATTGGATCCTGCGGCGGCTCAACCGGCCCGACCAGCACCAATCCCCGCACCGGCCGCCCCTACAGGCTGTCCTTTCCGGTGATCATGGTGCGCGACATGGTGCGCGCCCAGAAACTGCTCATCGACCACCTGGGCATCGATTCCCTGCTAACCGTTATCGGCGGCAGCATGGGAGCCATGCAGGCCCTAGAATGGGGCGTTCTCTACCCGAAAACGGTACGATCCATCATTCCCATTGCCGGCACCGGCCGCACCTCGCCCATGGCCATCGCCCTCAACGCCCTGGCCCGGCAGGCGATCTTTAACGATCCCCTGTGGAAAAAGGGCAATTACAAGCCGGAACATCCGCCGGCGGACGGGCTGGCCCTGGGCCGAGCCGTTGGTCACATCTCTTTTTTGTCCAACACCTCGATGAACCTCAAGTTCGGTCGCCGCTTTTCGGCACGGGACGGCATGTTCGACTTTTTCGGCCAGTTCGAGGTGGAGCGCTACCTCGAATACAACGGCCGCAACTTTATCGACCGCTTTGACACCAACGCTTTTCTTTACCTGGCCAAGGCGCTCGACCTCTACGATGTCGCCTGGAATTTTGCCAATCGCGAAGAAGCCTTGTCCTGCATCGCCTCCCCGTCCCTGTGGTTCGCCTTCAGCTCCGACTGGCTCTATCCGCCCAACCAGAGCGAAGAGATGGTGGCCCTG
>PKTY01000031.1 GCA_002869725.1 Desulfuromonas sp.
AGGGAAGCCGATGCTGTTATTTATCGCCCTCTTCTTAAGTATTTACGGCCTCATGCACCTGATGGTCTGGTGGGGGCTGCGGCCCTTGCTGCCCACCGGTAAAAAAGCGCGCATCCTCTTGCTCTGCTGGGTCGGCGGCATGATCATCGCACCGATCCTGACCCGACTTCTGGAGCGGCTTGACCTGCCGCTTGCTGCCCGCCTCTGGGCCTGGGTCGGCTACCTCTGGATGGGCTTTCTCTGGCTGGCGTTTGCCCTGTTTGTGGCTCAGGCTTTATGGAACGGGCTTGTCCTTCTCATCGGCCGAAAGGTCACCCCGGTTGCAGGCTGGATGCTCCGCGGCCAAAGAGTCACCCTGTTCATCGTTCTCGTCGTTCTCTGTGCAGGCACTTACGCTTTTTTTGAAGCACGCTGGCTCCATACGGAACATGTCGTTCTGGAAAGTCCTCTCCTGCCGGCCAACCGGCCGAAGCTGCGCATTGTCCAGATTTCTGATGTCCACCTTGGCTTATTGAACCGTGAGACACAGCTCGCAGCGATCCTCCGGGAGGTCAGCAGGCTCCAGCCAGACCTGTTGGCTGCGACCGGTGACATCCTGGACGCAGGGGCCAATCATCTGGAGGGACTCACAGAGTTTTGGCAGGCAGTCAATCCGCCGCTCGGCAAATTTGCCGTGATCGGCAACCATGAAATCTACGCTGGTATTGATCAATCCATCGCCTTTTTCGAAGAAGCCGGCTTCGTCGTCTTGAGCAACCGCCTGGTGGAAACCGGCGGCATCCAGGTGGCTGGTGTCATCGATCCGGCCCGTCAGACAAGCCCAAACGATGCCCTTGCACTCACGACCGCGCGCCCTGACAGCTTCACCCTGTACCTGAAGCATCGCCCCTGGGTTGCCGAGGAGAGCCTGGGCCGTTTCAACCTGCAGCTATCAGGACATACCCACCGCGGCCAGATTTTCCCCTTCAACCTGGTTACAGCGCTCGCCTACCCGCGTCAGGACGGTCTTTACCTGCTGGAGAATGACAGCCACCTCTACACCAGCCGCGGGACCGGCTGCTGGGGCCCACCCATGCGCCTTTTTTCACCCCCCGAAATTACCGTAATAGATATTGTGTCCCCCGCAAACCGCTAACGGGAGATCTCTCATTCAGTTTTACTGTATGACATCCTGATGTATACTGTGGACGTGGCTTGTCACACCATGACATCTTTTTACAACCTTTTACCGGCTCATGACGACTCCCGCCAGGCAAAGTGGTCCAATCGACACACACAGAAGGGCACAGCCGCCCGGGACCCCTTAGCCACGGAAAGGACATTGCCATGACTCCATCAAAACTCTGTATCGGCCTGTTTGTGAGCCTGCTGCTGACCGGATCAGCGCTGGCCGCCCCTCTGGTCAACTGCACGGTCGACCTCGATCGGACGGTGCTGCCGGCCGGCCAAACCCAGACCGCCGTCATCAAGATCAACCTGGATGCCGCCCCACTCCCTGACCGGACCGCCCGGCCGCCCGTCAACCTTGCCCTGGTGCTGGATCGCTCCGGCTCCATGCAGGGGGGCAAGATTGCCAAGGCGCGTGAAGCCGCGATTGAAGCCCTGCGTCGGCTGAATGGGACAGACCGGTTTGCCCTGGTCGCATACGATCACCGGGTCGATACCCTGGTCCCGTCCCAGAGCCCGCGCAACAGCTCATGGATCGAATCCCGCATCCGGCAAATCCGGGCCGACGGCAACACGGCCCTGTTCGGCGCCGTCAGCCAGGGTGCCGCCGAAACCCGAAAACATCTGGGAGATGATTATATCCACCGGGTAATTCTCTTGTCGGACGGTCTCGCCAATGTCGGACCCAGCAGCCCCGCTGACCTGGGACGCCTGGGAGCCGCCCTGCTGAAGGAGGGCATCTCGGTCTCCACCGTCGGCATCGGCACCGACTACAATGAGGATCTGATGGTCCAACTGGCCAGCCGCAGCGACGGAAACCACTATTTTGTTGCCGAAAGCCGCGAACTGCCGCGCATCTTTGCCAGCGAGCTGGGAGATGTCCTGAGCACGGTCGCCCGACGCGTGGTGATCGAGATTGAATGCCCCGAA
>PKTY01000358.1 GCA_002869725.1 Desulfuromonas sp.
GGGGTTTCCAGGCGAAATGGAGTTTCGCCAGCCTCAACCTCAATAACCTGGCGGCTGTTGCCCTGTTCCGTTTGGATCTGCAAAGGGATCTCCAGTTGGTAGGGGGGGGGCTGCTGGATAATCTTTCCTTCGATCACCCAATTTGAGTTGAGCTGATAGTGGAGAGTCTCCTGCAGGGAGAGCTGCGGGGCTTCTTTCCGATCGATCCACTGCTCAAAAAAGTTCCCGAGTTTTTCCCCGGAACTTTTTTCGAAAATATTTTGTAGATCTGACCAGGAAGCGGTCTCTCCGGAAAAGTCTCTGGCCAGTTGACGTAAACCCAACCAGAACGGCTGGTCTCCGATCTTCTGACGCAACATGTGAAAGACCATAGCGGCTTTGCCATAACCGATGGCTTGCTCGACTTTATTGTGGCGACTGTGGAAATCGCGAAGAGGAAAGTCGTTGCCGGAATTGACCAGGCTGGCGTAGTCACGAAGAATTTTCAGACGGTATTCTCTGGCTTCATTTGGGTTGCTGAGTTCTTTGAGAAGGTAGTCGGCCAGGTAGGTGGTTAATCCTTCGCACCAGTTGCCAGAACCGTAATCGACTCCGACCGAGTTGCCCCACCAAGCATGAACAATCTCGTGAGGGAGGCTGCTGGTTAGGATGAACGGTAAACGCAGCACTCTGTTGCCGATTAGAGTCCAGCCTGGCAGCCCGTAGCCGGTCGGATAGAAATTTTCGACCACCGCAAACTTGTCGTAGGGATAAGGCCCGAGCAGTTCCGTATAGAGATCGAGGTACTGACGGGTTGCTTCCAGGTAAGAGAGGGCCAGACTCTGGTTCTCTTTGCTGAACAAAATGACAAGTTGGGTGTTGTTGTGTTCGGTTTGGCTGAGCTCCAGGAACCCTGCAGACAGAGCCTGCCGGGTCTGTGGAGTCCGGTTGTGCCAGTGACTGACAGTGTGCACACCTTTATGCTCAATGCCTAGCAAGAGGCCATTGCTGACAGCGATTAAGCCTCTGGGGCCGATCACGGTAAGCCGGCTGGTTGCTGGGTAACCGGCTGCCGACGGGAGCCAGTCAGACTGGGCAGAGAGGAACACCCCTTTTTCATGAATTGTCGCTCTAACTCCGTAAGAGGGATCCTCGATGCCGACGGTCTGCTCAGGAATCGGGTCGGCAAAGTGGGCTTGCCAGCTCAGGGTGAGAACTTCCGTTGTTGCCAATAGTTCAGGCAGGCTCAGTTTCCCGTCGATGAATTGGTGGGTCAGGGGCTGCCCATCTGCTGTTGCCTGTATGTCTGTCGCCTGTGGGGCTAAGTGCCAGAACAGAGGCCAGGGATTTTTGGGGTCGCTGCGGGTCAAGTGGTCTGTGGCCTTGAGTTGCCGATCCTCGAGGCTCAGTTCAACGGTAAGTGTATGAGTGATTTCGAACTGTTCATTTGCTGAGGCCTGAGTGGCAAGGTGGGAAAAAACAAGTAAACAAGCGGTCAACAAAAGGGGGAAATTCAGAATTTTCATTTGCTCATTATAGCAGCCTCCGCAGTCTGGTGGGGAGTGCCAATCGACAGTAAATGGTGAGTGTCGGACTCCATAAAATTGTAGAAAATGTCTGACCGAAATGTTGAATATTCTACAATGGTCGTCACTGCTCTATTTCTGTGTTCCTTTAACATACTGCATTTACGAAGGATTATTGCATGGTACAGTTTGTGATAATGACAAGTGGCAAGTTACTAAAGGAGTGGAAGAGATGGAGTGGTTGAAATTGCTGATTGTTGTTTGGATGACGTGTGTCTTCACACCATTCTCTGCATTGGCGGCCGTCGTTGGCCTTGATGCCCTGGTGAAAGAAGCCTTGCAGAGCAATCCGGAGCTGGTCGCTGCCCGCGAACGTTGGCAGCAGTCCGGTTATAAAGTTGAGCAGGTTGGCAGCTACGATGACCCGGTTTTGTCGTTTTCTTTGAGCAGCTATCCCTATGATACGCTCAAACGTGACGTATACAGCATGACCGGTGACGAACTGCGTCTTGCACAAAAATTCCCCTTCCCGGGAAAGCTCGATACCAAAGCCGAGATGGCCGAGCAGGAAGCGGTCTGGTTCAGACAGGTCTACCTTGATAACCGCCTCGAGCTTGTACGTCGGATCAAGGATGCCTGGTATCGGTACTATGCCCGTCACAAGGCTGTCGCTGTGACCGAGCGCAACATCGCTCTGCTCGACGATATGGTCCGGCTTACCGAAGTGCGTTATGCAACAGGGGAAGGGCTGCAGCAGGATGTCCTCAAGGCTCAGCTGCGCCGCTCTTCCCTCACCGACCGTCTGATTGGTCTGCGGCAGCAGGTCAAGACACTCCAGGCCGAACTCAATAATCTGGCTGGAGGAGATGCGCAGCGGCGGATTGCGCCACCCGATCAGTTGCCGGAGCTGGCCTTCGAACCGACTTTGGCCGAGCTTGAGCAGCAGGCCCGCCAGCAGCGGCCGCTAATTCATGCCTACCATGAGCTGATTGAGCGCAGCCGCGGACAGCAGCGGCTGGCCAAACTGGATGACTACCCCGACCTCACCATGTGGGCCGCGTGGCGCTTCCGGGACGGCGCGTTGGCCGACGGTGGAACCGATTTTGTCAGTGCCGGGGTCAGCTTCAACCTCCCTGTCCAGCGTGACCGACGCCGCGCCGCCCTTGCCGATGCCGAGGCCGGGGAACGCATGGTGCGCAGCCAGTACGATCATTTCCTGCGCCAGCAGACGTTCAATCTTTATGAAGCCTACAATCGCCTGGAGGAGAGCCGCCAGCAAGTGGCTCTTTATTCAGAAGGGATCATCCCTCAGGCGACCCAGAACGTCAACGCCGCCCTGAGTGCCTACCGGGTTGGCAAGGTCGAGCTGATCAGCCTGCTCGATGCCCTGCGCTCCCTCTACGATTACCAGTTGGCCTATTACCAGGCGCAAAGCGAGGCCTGGCGTGCTGTGGCCCGTCTTGACGCTGAAGCCGGTCGCCAGGAGTTCGATCAAGGTGGGCAGGTAAATCAGCAAAATGAACCGATGAAAGAGGACAACCGATGAGTGTCAAACTGCGCAAGATCATGATCCTGGGACTACTGGTCGCCTTTGGTTTTACCGCTGGCTGGCAGTTTGAGCGTCTCGGTCTGGTCGGGGAGCATGCAGGTCACGAGCACGCCGCTTCCGGTAAGCCGTCCGAGCAGAAGGTGGCAGACGAGGAGAAGGTCCAGTACACCTGCGGTATGCACCCGATGATTATCACCGACGAACCGGGACTCTGCCCGATCTGCAATATGGAACTGACTCCGATCAAGAAGAGCGGTGCGCTGGCGGCCGATGGTGAACGCAAGGTCAAATACTGGGTGGCTCCGATGGATCCGACCTATGTTCGCAACGAGCCGGGCAAGTCTCCGATGGGGATGGACCTGGTGCCGGTTTATGAGGACGAGGCGACCGGTGGTTCGGTGATCAGCATCGATCCGGTGACCGTGCAGAACATGGGGGTGCGCACCGCTGCGGTGGAGCGACGCGATCTGAGCCGCACCATCAGAACGGTCGGCCTGGTTGAGTACGACGAACCGAAGCGGCATACCGTGACCGCCAAGGTGGCCGGCTGGATCGAACGTCTGCATGTTGACCAGCTTGGTCAGCAGGTCGGCAAAGGGGCTCCGTTGCTGGAGATCTACAGCCCTGAATTGGTTTCGGCTCAGGAGGAGTACCTGCTGGCCCTCGAAAATCACGAGCGGTTGGCCGGCAGTCCTTTCCCTGAGATCGCCGAAGGCGCCCGGCGCCTGCTTGAGGCGGCCAAACGGCGCTTGAGCCTGTGGGATGTCTCGGCGGGACAGATCGAGGCTCTGGAGAAGAGTAGGCAGGTCCGCAAGACCATGACTCTTTACACCCCTTCTCAGGGAATTGTCACCTCCAAGATGATGAATGCCGGAGGTTATATCAAGCCGGGTATGGCGTTGTATGAAATTTCGGACATCTCCAGCGTCTGGGTCATGGCCGATATTTATGAATTTGAACTGCCTTGGGTAAAAGCCGGTCTGTCTGCCCGTATCGCCCTGCCGTTCGTTGGTGGCAAGGAGGTCGCGGCGCAAGTCTCCTATGTCTACCCGTTTGTCGAGGCCAAAACCCGTACTGTCAAGGCGAGGTTGGAGCTTGACAACCCCGGCTTCGAACTGAAACCCGACATGTATGTCAACGTGGTCGTGGAGACCGAACCGGTTCGCAATGTTCTGAGCGTGCCGAGCGAGGCAATTCTCCACTCCGGGGAGGAGCAGACGGTGTTTGTTGCTCTTGGTGGCGGTCGCTTTGAGCCGCGTCTGGTCAAGGTTGGCGCCGCAGACGATGCTGGCAACAGCGAAATTGTCCAGGGACTGTTCGATGGTGAGCAGGTGGTCACATCGGCCCAGTTTATGTTCGATTCGGAAAGCAAGCTGCGTGAAGCGATTCGCAAAATGATGGAGCCGAAGGCGGCTGCAACCGATGACGACCCTTCCCTTGATGATCTGTTTGAATAACGGAACCAGGACGTTCTGAGGCCGCATTTATCGCGAAGGATACAACCATGCTCGAACGAATCATCGACTGGTCGATTGACAATAAATTCATGATCCTGCTGCTGACCTTTTTCCTGGTCGTTGCCGGTGGTTATGCGGTCTCCAGGACTCCGGTCGATGCCATTCCTGACCTCTCCGATGTTCAGGTCATCATCCTCACTGAATTTCCAGGCCAGGCGCCGCAGGTGGTTGAGGACCAGGTCACCTATCCGTTGACCACTCAGATGCTGGCCGTGCCCCAGGCCAAGGTGGTGCGTGGCTACTCGTTCTTTGGATTGTCGTTCGTCTATATCATTTTCGAAGACGGGACCGACCTCTACTGGGCCCGGTCGCGGGTTCTCGAGTATCTCAACTACGCGACCGGCAAACTCCCTCCTGGGGTCACGCCGAGTCTCGGTCCGGATGCCACCGGAGTCGGTTGGGTCTACGAGTATGTGCTGCAGAGCGACCGGCACGACCTCCAACAGCTGCGTGCCATGCAGGACTGGTACCTGCGCTATGAACTGGCGGCTGTCGACGGGGTCTCCGAAGTGGCCAGCGTCGGCGGCTACGTCAAGCAGTATCAGGTCACCGTCGATCCATCCCGTCTGCTCGCCTATCACATCACCATCCCGCAGGTCAGGCGGGCGATCCAGCGTAGCAACAATGACGTTGGTGGACGGCTGGTGGAGATGGCCGAAACCGAATTCATGGTGCGCGGTCTCGGTTATATCAGCTCGGTCAGCGATCTCGAACAGGTGGTGGTCGGCACCGACCAGCGCGGTACGCCAATCCTGCTGCGCGATCTGGCCGAGGTCGGGATCGGTCCGGAGCTTCGCCGTGGGGCGGTAGAGCTGAACGGCCAGGGAGAGACGGTTGGTGGCGTGGTCATTATGCGCTTTGGCGAGAATGCCCTGCAGACCATCGACAACGTCAAGCGCAAGCTCGATGAATTGAAAGCCGGACTCCCTGAGGGCGTAACCATTCAGAGTGTCTATGACCGCTCCGGACTGATTGAAAGGGCTGTGGCAACCCTCAAGGAAAAATTGATCGAAGAGAGCCTGGTGGTGGCGATTGTCACGGTCCTGTTCCTGTTTCACCTGCCGAGTGCCCTGGTGGCGATCATTACTCTGCCGATAGCGATCCTTATGGCCTTTCTAATCATGGGCGCCCAGGGGATCAACGCCAATATCATGAGTCTCGGTGGCATCGCGATCGCAATCGGGGCGATGATCGACGCCGCTATTATCATGATCGAAAACGCTCACAAGCATTTGGAGCAGGACAGGGAGCATCTCCCTCACTGGCAAATCATCCGCAACGCCGCCAAGGAGGTTGGCCCGGCTCTGTTCTATTCACTGCTGGTGATAACGGTCTCTTTCTTCCCGGTCTTTGCCCTCGGTGAGCAGTCAGGGCGTCTCTTCAAACCTTTGGCTTTTACCAAAACCTATGCCATGGGGTCAGCTGCACTGCTCTCCATCACTCTGGTGCCGGTGCTGATGGGCTGGTTCATCCGCGGCAAAATCCCCAAAGAGGAGTCCAACCCGATCAATCGGCTGCTGATACGCCTTTACCACCCGACCGTCGATTTTGTGATCCGCTTTCGCTGGTCGGTACTGGTGGTGGCCATGCTGCTGGTCGTTTCGGTGGCCATCCCCTGGCAGCGTATGGGTTCAGAGTTTATGCCGCCGCTGTGGGAGGGCGACCTGCTCTACATGCCGACCACTTTGCCGGGAATCTCGATCACCAAGGCTAAGGAGTTGATGCAGCAGACCGACCGCATCATCGCCAGCTTCCCGGAAGTGGAGTCGGTTTTCGGCAAGATCGGCCGGGCCGAGACGGCCACGGACCCGGCGCCGTTGTCGATGCTGGAGACCACCATCGTCCTCAAGGATGAAAGCGAGTGGCGCACCCTGCCGAAAAAGCGCTTCTATTCGGACTGGCCGCAGTGGAGCGAACCGGTCAAGGTTCCCCTGCGCTGGGTCTGGCCGGAACAGGGGCCGATCGACAAGGACCAGCTGATCGAGGAACTCGATAATGCGATCCAGTTCCCGGGGCTGACAAACGCCTGGACCATGCCGATCAAAACGCGCATCGACATGCTTTCGACCGGGATCAAGACCCCGGTGGGGATCAAGATCATGGGGGATGACCTGGCGACCCTCAGTCGTATCGGCGAGGAGGTCGAAGCGGTGGTGCGGGCGATTCCCGGCACCCTGACCGCCTTCTCCGAGCGAGTGGTCGGCGGCTATTACCTCGACTATGAGATCGACCGCGCCGCCTTGGCCCGCTACGGGCTGACCGTCGGTGATGTACAAGATATTATCCAGACCGCCCTGGGCGGCATGAATGTTACCCAGACGGTCGAAGGGTTGGAGCGCTACCCGGTGAATATCCGTTACCAGCGCGACTACCGAAACGATTTCGATGCCCTGCGGCGGATTCTGGTTCCGTTGCGCGACGGCAAGCATATCCCGATCTCCCAGGTGGCTGAGATCAAAGTTCGCCAGGGTCCGCCGATGATCAAGAGCGAAAACGCCCGCCAGACCGCCTGGGTTTATGTCGATCTGCGGGGTATCGATGTCGGGACCTATGTCAAGAATGCCCAGCAGGTTATCGAGAGCAATATCGAGCTCCCAGAAGGGTACAGCCTGATCTGGAGCGGCCAGTATGAATATATGCAGTCGCTCAAGGCCAAGATGGTTCTGGCCATCCCGCTCACGCTGTTGATCATCTTCGTGATTATCTATCTCAACACCCGGTCGTTGATCAAAACCGGAATTGTGTTTCTGGCCGTGCCGTTTTCGATGGTCGGCTGCTTCTGGTTCCTCTATGCCCTCGACTACCATATGTCAGCGGCAGTGGCCATCGGCATTATCGCTCTGGCCGGGCTGGATGCGGAGACCGGAGTCGTCATGCTGCTCTACCTCGATCTGGCTTACGAAAAGTGGAAAAAAGCTGGTCGGCTGGTGACCTGTGGCGACCTGGTGCAGGCCATCCATTACGGAGCGGTCAAGCGTATCCGGCCCAAAGTTATGACCATCGCCGTGATTATTGCCGGTCTGCTGCCGATCATGTGGAGCCACGGTGCCGGAGCCGATACCATGAAGCGGATCGCCGCACCGATGATCGGCGGGGTGGTCACCTCCGGTATCATGGAGCTTCTGGTTTACCCGGTGATCTTCTATCTCTGGCGTAGCCACAAGCTCGACAAGTCGACGCTGCCTGGCGGTCCTGATCCGGGTCACAACCCGGCTCGATCCTGACAACATCAAACCGGTGAGATACTCACCGTAAACCACACGAAAAGGAGACAGAAACAATGAAAAGACATCTTGCAGTAATGATCATGGTTGCTCTGGCGATTATGGTGCCGGTTTCGACTATGGCGATGAGCCATGGTGACCACTCTGGGCATGGCAGTTCATCGATGAGTATGAAGAGCGACGGACATGCTGGCCACGGTGGGAACATGGACATGGAGCATCAGGGTAGTAGCATGTCTGGTGGGCATGGCAGTGACGGTATGCAGATGATTGGTGAGCAGACTGAAGCCGGCGTCAAAGCGACTGCCAAAATAATGGTTTACACTGCCGACAAGGCCGAGATGGTCAATGCCAGTCATCACCTGATGGTCTTCTTTACGGATGCAACCTCAGGGGCCAAGCTCAGCCAGGGGAAAGTGGCTGTCAAGGTCAAGGGGGGGCACGGGGATGCCAAGCCGGTCGAGCTGATGGCCATGGGGGACGGGTTCGGAGCGGACCTGCGAGTCGAACCTGGCCACTATACGTTTGAAGTCGGGACCAAGCTGGCAGATGGAGCGAAGCGCAGCTTCGAGTATCAATATATGGTGAAGTAACCGGGATAGGGGGCGGCCTTGTGCCACAGGGCCGCCCCCGTTTTCGCTATGAGGTCAGTTGATGGTCGGACGCTCGATATCGACCAGTTCAATATGAAAAGTCAGCGTGTGCCCGGCCAGAGGGTGGTTGGCGTCGAGGGTGACGGCGGATTCGCTGCGCTGGACAATATGTACCCGAAACTTTCTGCCGTCGGAAGACGTCACTTCCAGTTGATTGCCGATTCGCAGGTCGAGCCCTTGCGGCAAGGTGGCGAGGGGCACCTCCTCGACCAGGTGCTCCTGGCGGATGCCATAGCCTTCTTCCGGAGGGATGTTGACGATCTTCTGCTCACCAACCACCATGCCGCTCACCGCCTTTTCGACGCCGGGGAGCACCTCATTGGCGCCGATCATGAAAGTCAGCGGTTCAGCATCGTCGGATGCTTCAAAAACACGTCCATCCTCCAGGCTCCCCTGAAAAGTGACCGTGACGGTGTCGCCATCCTGGGCGGTGTAATCGTCGCAACTCATGCCTTTTAGATACCTTGGTCAGCCTGTACAAGTCAAGATTGCGACCTGAGAGATTGTATTTGCCGCAGCTTTTGAGGTAATCTGTGAGAAATCGCATTATATTTCATCTCTGCCGTTGAGCAATTCTCTTCAAGAAAGTCCACTAAGCTAATGAATCAAGGTAAATTTGTTCGCAGCCTGATCCTTTTCATCCTCTGTGCACTGTTGGTCTCTCTGGCTGCGCCACCCCCTCTGGTCGCTTCCGTCGATGACGAATTCGATCAAAACCGTGCCCGTCTGCTCAGTTATGTTCTGCGCAGGCAGCTCGAAAATCATTTCAGCAACAAGCCGATCGACGATCAGCTATCCAAGGCCGCTTTTCACCTCTACCTCAAGCAGCTCGACTACCAGAAGCGGCTGCTTTTGGCCGGGGAGGTCGAGCAGTTGCGTATTTTCGAGACCCGCATCGATGACGAGATCAACTCGGGCCGTGTCATCCTTGCCCCTCTCGGAGCCCGCCTGTTGGAGAACAGCATTCAGCGTGCCGAAAAGATTGTCGCTGAAATCCTGACCAGACCTTTCGACTTCACGACTGATGAGAGCTACGAAACCGACCCCGAGAAGCTGGACTTCTGTGCCACTGAGCAGGAGCTACAGGAACGCTGGCGGACCGATCTCAAATTCCGGGTTCTCAATCGCTATCTCGGGTTGGTCGAAGACGAAGAGCTTGGAGACCCGACCAAGCTGGCTCGTCAGAAGAATCTGGAACTGGAAAAGAGTGCCCGTGAAAAGATCAGTCGCCAATACACCGACTACTTCGGCCGGCTCCTCAAGGAGACGGTCAGGGACCACTATGACCGCTATCTGAATTCTTTTGCCCGAGCTTTCGATCCGCACACCGGTTACATGCCGCCGCAATCCAAAGAAGATTTCGATATCAGCATGCGTGGCTCCCTGGAGGGGATCGGGGCCACCCTGCGTGAGGAGGATGGCTACATTCGTGTGGTCAAGGTGATTCCTGGCAGCGCCGCCGACCGGCAGGGGGATCTGCACGCTGACGACATCATCCTCTCGGTTGGCGAAGGCGAAGAGGAACCGGTCGACATCACCGATATGCGCCTGCGTGATGCCGTCTCCCTGATTCGCGGCAGGAAAGGGACCGAGGTCAGGTTGACTGTCCGTCGGGCCGGACACAAACCGCTGACCATCCCGATTGTCCGTGATGTGGTTATCATCGAGGAGTCCTTTGTCAAGTCTGCCGTTGTGGACGATCCTCTTTCAAAGCTGAGCTATGGCTATATCCGGATTCCAAGTTTCTATCGTGATTTTGAGAATACCCGCAATGGTGGTGATGGACGCAACTCCACCGATGACGTCAAGAAGGCTCTCAAGGACTTGTCACGCAAGAAGGTTGAAGGGATCATCCTCGACCTGCGCAACAACGGTGGCGGTGCCTTGACCGATGCTGTCGGCATCACCGGGCTGTTCATTGAAAAGGGGCCGGTGGTACAGGTTCGCGATGGTGATGGCGACACCAAGGTGCTCTACGACCATGATTCCTACGTCGGTTACGATGGGCATCTGGTGGTTCTGGTCAACCAGTTCAGTGCTTCGGCCTCGGAAATCGTCGCCGGTGCCCTGCAGGACTATCGGCGGGCGATCGTGATCGGTAGCGAGCACACCCACGGCAAGGGGACGGTTCAGGTGGTGATGGATCTCGACAAGGCCCTCACCCTGCGCAATATGCGTGAATACATGCCGTTGGGCGCTCTGAAGATGACCACCCAGAAGTTCTACCGAGTCAATGGCGACTCGACTCAATATCGCGGGGTGGTCCCTGACATCATTCTCCCTGATCGCAGCCGCAACAACAAGTTCGGTGAACGCTACCTCGACTACAGTCTCTCCTGGGATGCGATTCCGGCTGTCGAGCATGCCGATATCAACACTCAGGGCGATGTCGAACGCCTGTTGCGGCTCAGCCAGGAGCGGGTGAGGGCTGACAAGGATTTTCTTGAGATTCAGCGCATGGCCGATTTGTCGGCCGAGCGGATTCGCGATACTCATCAGTCGCTGCAGCTCAAGACGGTCTATCAGGAGCGCCTTGACATGCAGGGGGACAAAGAGAGTGCCCATTCCTACGGGATGTTTGATGGTCTTGACGCTGATCTCACTGACGACGAGGATCGGGAGAATGACGCAAAGGAAGAAGATTCGGCTTTGAGTGAAGTCCAGAAGCTGCTTAAAGCGATTAACAAGGATCCCTACGTGAGCGAGTCGATGGCGATTCTCGGCGATCTAATGCGCCAGAAGGATCTGCAGGTCGCCGGAAATCCGGGGTAGACTGAAGACTTTCCGGGGCGTAACCCTCCCCTCAATGCCCTTTCGTTCAGAGAGGGGAGGCTAAAATTGAATTGTGTTGAGGTTGGTTTGTAAGGCGCCACAAGAGACCGTCAGGTTTGTTGTGGCGCCTTTTCGTTGTGAGGATACCGGTGCTTCAAGGTCGCGATGCAGCGAGGCCAAAGGCTCTGGTAAGCCAGTGCAGGGTAGGGAGGCGACCGATCTCGTCGGCGAGGCTCTCAACCTGTTGCCGGTGGTCACCGTCTACTTCCGGTAGCACCCCGGGCAGGTCGGCAGAGGCGAGGGACGCCAGGTAGTGAGGGGCTTCTGTCGCTGCTGGGTCCGGTCGCTTGGGCATGCGGTTGATGATGAAACCGGCCAGGTGGAGCCCCATGTTTTGGGCCGTAAAAGTGGTCAATAGGGTATGATTGATGGTGCCAAGACCGGGGCGGGTGATGATGAGGACCGGCAAATCAAGATCCCTGATCAGGTCGGCGATCAGATAGCCTCCCTGAACCGGAACCATCAATCCCCCGGCCCCTTCGATCAGGAGTAAATCCTTGTCCTGAGTAAGCTTTACTGCCAGCTTTTTGAGATGGGCGATATCGATGCTGGTCCCCGTGTCTTCAACAGCCTGGGCCGGGGCAGCAGGCAGTCTGAAGCGGTAAGGTGCAATCGTTTCATCCGGGTCATCGGCCTGGGCCGCCCAACGCAGCAGCTCGGCGTCAGGGCCTGGTTGCTGCGGATCAACGACTCCGGTTTCGATCGGCTTCATGACCCCGACCCGCAGTCCGCTCGCGGCAAAGTGGCGAGCCAGTCCTGAAGTCACTGTAGTCTTGCCGACGCCGGTGTCGGTGCCTGTCACAAACAGGGTTGGACATTGATAGTCAGCAGACATCGATCACGACCTCCAGATCGGCAAAAAGACTGAGGTCAGTGGCGCGGTCGCGCCCTGTGGTGGTCAGGTAGTTTCCAACCATGGTGCCGCTGGCTCCGGCCATGAACATCATCGATTGCAACTCGCGCAGATTAGCCTCTCGGCCACCGCAGACACTGATCGGCTTGTCGGGCAGAAAGTGGCGCATCAAGGTGATTGTTCGCAGGCAATCCATGGGTGTCAAGTGGACAGCTTCTGCCAGTGGGGTGCCGGCCACCGGATTGAGGAAGTTGAGCGGGATGGAATCGACCGCCAGTTCACGCAGGGTGGCGGCGAACTCAACGCGCTGGGCAGGGCTTTCGCCCAGGCCAAGAATCCCTCCGCAGCAGACTTTCATGCCGGCTTGCTTGGCGAGACGAACAGTGGCGACATCCTCTTCGTAGTCGTGAGTGGTGCAGATAC
>PKTY01000297.1 GCA_002869725.1 Desulfuromonas sp.
CCAACTCGGTAGAGATGGTCTTGCCGGCTAGATCCTCCGGACCCTGCACCGGCGAATCCTGGGTTACCACCAACACCCAGCGGGCCGGGCGGCGGGAAACCTTGGAATAGACCAGATTGTCGACGATGACCACATCGGATTCGTTCTCTTCCACCCAATCGCGTCCGGCAATACCGACATCAATGGTACCCCGTTCGACATATTTAGCCATCTCCTGGCTACGAATCAAATTGCAGTTGATCTCATCATCGTCAATGGATGGAAAATAATTGCGTGATGAAAGGCGAATGGTCCAGCCGGCCTGTTCGAAAAGTTCGACTGTCGCTTTCTCCAAGCTCCCCTTGGGAATACCGAACTTTATCGACTGGCTCATTTTTTATAGACCTCATCGGGATCGAACAGGGGGTCGGAATGCTCCACCCACTGATTATCTTCCCACTTGACGTAGAAGCAGGTGCGATTGCCGGTGTGACAGGCCGCGCCGCCGTTCTGCTTAACCTTGATCACCACCGTGTCGGCATCGCAATCTGTGAAGACCTCCTTGACATCCTGAGTGTTTCCGGACTGCTCGCCCTTCATCCAGTATTTATTGCGTCGACGACTGAAAAACCAGGTCTTGCCCGTCTCCAGTGTCAGGTTCAAAGCCTTCTCGTCCAGAAAAGCACACATCAATATTTCGTTGGTCTCATGGTCCTGAATAATAGCAGGAATCAGGCCGCCCATCTTGTCGAAATCGATCTTGATCATGAACCCTCCGTGAGATTTGGCTGTATTGGCAGAAAACAAAACTTATTTTTAATACAACGGCAGACAGGTCGTGTCAACTTTTGATGCAATCTCAAAAGCTAAGAGGCTGTCTGGTTTAACCTTTTATTCATACAGGCGTAACGAGCATCTAATAATTCCATTTTAGGCTAGTGCACCTCATCCCACCTGTTTTAGTCCGACATGGATGAACCAAAAAAATGGAGACACCGATTGAATTCTGCATTTGATCTACCTGAGGTCCCATTGGCTGGTAAAGTCGACAATAACCTCGAAAGAGAAGACGCCACAGCAAGGTCCGCTCAGGAAAGTTTCCACCAAAGAAAAATTCTTATCGTGGAGGATGAACCAGAACTTGCCGCGCTCCTTGAACACTTTCTGCGAAACAAAGGCTTCGTCACAGCCACCGCCAATAACGGTCTGACGGCATGTCGCATGATCAATGCCCTACGCCCTGACCTGGTTCTACTTGATATCAAGCTTCCAGAACTGGACGGATGGGAAGTCTGTCGATTGGTGCGCAAAATACCGGATCATCACCTGGCCAGCACACCCATCATGATGCTCAGCGCCCTGGCGACAAATTGGGACCGTGAACAAGGGCTAAAGCTTGGCGCGAACGACTATATGACCAAACCATACAGCCTTAAGGAAATCGTACACCGGGCCAACACCCTCATTGATCAGCACCAGGCCAACAGCAAAAATTAACGGCCACCGGCAAGCGACCTCCAGCTCTGCAAGGAGGACCTTTCCAGTTAACGATTCATTTGGTTTTCATCCGAAAACTGCACTGGTGACCATCCAAAATTTCTGGAGAGTCGGCAGTTAAGATTAGCCCTGTGACACTCTTTACTTTATAATGCGGCCATGAAAATTATCTTCGGCACCGCACTGCTATGTTTATTATTGACCTGCCCGAGGGGAAGCTGGTCCTGGTACCCGCGACTACAGAGCCAGTCTTTCCTCGACCAGACCCAATCCAGCGACCTGGTGGGCCAACACCGCACCTATCTCCTCGGCCCGGATGAAACTCTTATCGAACTGGCACGGCGTAGCGGCATCGGCTATCTGGCTCTGCTGCAAGCCAATCCAGGGGTTGACCCCTGGTTGCCGCCTGCCGGACAAAAAGTCCTTCTGCCTTATGCCTTTCTTTTGCCGCAGAAAGCTCAAGAAGGTATCACCATCAACCTGGCCGAATTGCGCCTCTATTATCTCTGGAGGGAACGGGAACAACTACGGGTCAGAGCCTATCCCGTTGGCATCGGCAGCGAAGGCTGGGATACACCGGAGGGCGAGTTCACCGTTGCTCAACACATTGA
>PKTY01000011.1 GCA_002869725.1 Desulfuromonas sp.
AGCCGGACCGGCGGCAGACTATGGGTGTTGCCCTGTCAGCGGCCGGGCAACCGGGTCGAGGTCTGTTTTTCAAGACGCTCTTTTTCCTCGGCATATTCGATGCTATACCGAGCCCAGGGCCGGGCTTTAAGACGGGGATAGCCAATATACTCTTCGGTTCCTTCGCAGAGCCCGTATTCTTTGGTGTCGAACTTGGCCAGAGCCCGGTCGACTTCTCGCAACAGCTTGGCTTCTTTATCCAGAACCCTCAGCTGAACGGCCTGCAGCTGGTTGATGGCGGCCTGGTCCAGTTCTTCAAGGTTGTCGTCCGGATCAAAATCTTTATCGCGGGAGCGCATGATGGCGATGGACTTGATCAAGTCCTGGCGTTTAGCTTCCAGGAGCTGTTGCAATTCCTGCCATTGTTGCTCGTTTAAACCGTTGATTTCACTTGTTTTCGTTGCCATCTTCAGCACCTCCGATTCGAAACTTGGCATAGCCAGCAGATTGAGCCTTAAATGTAGCATATTCGGCGGCAATTTCATGAAAAATGTTGTAATTCGTCAGCGGGATTAAGATTGCAGCCTGCCGGAATGAGGTTCGAGTATAGTGGGTCAGGCCACAGGGCTCAGCTCAGGTGGCAGATTGTTGGCAAGTTCGATCAGGGCACGGGCAATTTCGCCGGGCCTGTCGGGGGTGGGGTTGAGCGCGATAATGCGCTGCTGGTCTCTTTGCGATAAACCAAAGAGGTAGGTTTTGTCGTAATAGTCGAGAATAGCGTGAGCTGCTGAGGCGATGTCGCCGTTGGCGATGGCCTGCAGGGTGGCGCGGGCCTGCTCGCCGCCGAGCCGCTTACTGATATTGGTAACGGCGTCGGCCAGTTTTTCCGGCGCTTCGCTGCCGTAATCGGTGCACAGCCTTTCTACGCGCTGTTCCCGCGGCACGTCGATGCGCACCGCCGGGGCTTTGCGCATCTGCTGATAAAAGGCTTCGTTGATTACCGCTCGACCGATTCGGCGACTTTCGTCTTCGACCCAGATCGGTTTGTTGGCAACCAAGGTTTGTAATTGGGCACTGATGTCGTTTTCGAACTGTTCCGTAGTCGGTTGCGCCAGACCGTCGATGGCGCCGAAAGCCGAACCCCGATGGCTGGCCAGTCCTTCCAGATCCAACACCTGCTCTCCCCGGCGAGCGAGCATTTGCAACAGTTCCGTTTTGCCGCTGCCGGTCATGCCACTCAGGATCAACAATGGCCAGGGGGCGGCGAGGGTGGTCTGGACTTGTCGGCGGTAGGCCTTGTATCCGCCCTGAAGAAGGCCCACTCGATAGCCGGCGGTATCCAAGAGCCAGGCCAGAGAAGAGCTACGCATGCCGCCGCGCCAGCAATGAATCAGAATCTCCCGGCTGTCGGTGGTCTCCTTGACCCGGGCTATGTAATCGGTGAGGCGCGGTCCGACCATCTCCAGCCCACGCAGCACCGCGACCTCTCGTCCCTGGGCCTTGTAGAGGATACCGATCTGATGCCGCTCTTCATCGCTGAACAGCGGCAGGTTATAGGCACCGGGTATATGGGCCTTGACGTATTCGCCAGGGGTGCGGGCGTCGAATACGGGGCAATTTTCTGCCCGCTTCAGAAAGGCTTCGGGGGTCAGTAACCGCTGGCTCATGGTTTATTTTGGCCCCTTGTCGGAGGGCTTCAGGCCATCCAGCAATTCCTGAAGCTCTGTTCCGTTGAAGCTATAGCTTTCCTTGCAGAATTCACAGGTCACGCTGGTTGGCTCGTCCTGCTCGGCCATTTCCTTCAATTCCTCCCGGCCGAGGGATTTGAGCATGGAGAGTACCTGTGGGCGACTGCAGGTGCAGCGAAATTCCAGTGGTGTCGTCTCCGAAGTGCCAAGGGGGATGCCGGCAAAAAGTTGCTGCAGTATCTGCTCAGGCCCCTGACCCTCGCGGAGGAGGGTGGTCAAAGGGGGCAGCGCCACCAGCCGTTCTTCGAGCAGGGCTATAGTAGCTTCATCACCCTCGGGCATGGCCTGCACCAGCAGGCCACCGGCGGCCACAACCCGACCCTCCTGCTCAAGATAGACACCTAGGC
>PKTY01000408.1 GCA_002869725.1 Desulfuromonas sp.
CTCTACAGGAGTGAGTTTGCAACTTCTGGGGGGATCCTCTGCCTCGCAACCGCTCCGAATTGGTGCTCTCAAAAATGCAACTCCGGGAACCTACACCCTCAGGATGATGGCCGGGGTGACCCGAATCGATGTTCCTTCGACAGTCTTCAATCTCCAGGTGACATCAGCCGTCAAGGTGGTCAGCCCGGTTTCATCAGCAGTGGCGCCGGCAGCGAGCAGTGTTGCGGCCGCGGGCTTGGCAGGCAAGCTCC
The DNA here is from genome assembly GCA_002869725.1 of Desulfuromonas sp. Lineage (GTDB taxonomy): Bacteria > Desulfobacterota > Desulfuromonadia > Desulfuromonadales > BM103 > BM103. The sequence goes on from PKTY01000408.1 coordinate 252, forward strand.
AGGTTCAGCAGCCGACGCTTCTCCGGGTGCTGCGCCCGGGGACCGGACAAACTTTGATCCGCACGATGGATGCCTTGATTAAGTGGATTCCTGATCCCAAGATTCCGGGGCCCGTAAAGCTCTTGCTGCTGACCACCGGGCAAAGTAGCAAATTGATTGCGACAGTGCCCGATAATGGAACCTACCAATGGAGAGTACCTTTTGATCTCAAGGACACCCCGGTTCATAAAATCAAGGTGGAAAAGGGAACAACCAAGGTGGTCTCTGCCGTTGGCGGCTTGTTTGCCACCAAGCGATTTAACCCTCTTGGGGGGCTGGGTGGTATGGACCCGAACTCCGAGGAAGCACAGGCAATGCGTGATGCGCTTTTAGGGGGGGGAGAAGCCGACGGTGGTCAATCGGGGCCGGAAATTGATCCTTCCCTGCTTCCCGCCGACAGGCAGGTTGTTGCGCTGCCAGCGGTTCAGATGCCTGCTTCTGCTGGAGGCTTGCAGCAGGCACCGACCCAGACGGCCGGGCGAGTTGCTGGCCTGCCCACCGGAACCGAAGAAGGCGAAACGGAAGAGGTCCCTCTGGGGGGATTTGGCTCACGCCCAAGCCTGACTGATATTAGCGATTTGCTTTCAGGTGGATCAGAGGGCTCGGCTGGAACCGGCACGCAGAAAGTCTTGCCGACAACGGTCGCCCAGTCCACAACCCAGGCCAAAATGGCCGGCTTGAAGCCAGCGGCGCAGGGCTCGGGAGTTGCCGTGGCCCAGGCGGGCTTGCAGGGCAAGGTTGAGGTGAAAAACAGTGGCAGTTTGGCTGTGACAAGTCCCGTGGCCGGTGATACCTGGTGCCTGGCTGAATCGCAGGATATCACTTGGCGGAGCTCAGGTTCGACCTACAAAGATTTGAAAATTTCGCTACTCGCCAATGGCTCGCCTGTCAAAAACATTGTCGAGAGCACAATGGTTCTTGATCAATCCTTTAACTGGAACGTGTCCACTGCTCCCGGGACTTATCAGGTGCAGCTGGAAGGACGTGATGGCCAAGGGCTCACCATCAAGGGGCAGAGCGGGCTATTCGAAATCAGTGCCTGCGGTGACGCAGTTGCCGCAATGGTCGCGTCGACAGGAACCATGAGCGGTGGAGTTGGTCTGCCCGGTGGGATTGCCGAGTCCGCGGCCACGCCTCAGACCGTTGTGCCGGTATCGAGTGCAAAGTCAGCTGTGAAAATGACCGGCGCAACCCTGATCGGTGAACTGGAGCCAGGTACGATTGACATCTCTGGCGGGACGCTGGTCAAGGCTGATGGTGGTCTTTGGATGTCGCATGATGGACATATGATCCTTGCCAATTCAATTCAGGCAGAGATTGTCTGTCCGGAGGGAAGTAGTCTGACCAGAGCGAATGTCTATACGATTAATTCACTCAAAGGGCCGGCCATGACTTTCGAAAGTGGTGGTGCAGCAGATCGGCAGATTCGATTCAGTGCGGTACCGATGGTCAATGACGAAATCCTCCAGCAACTATGCCCGCAAGGTGGGACGAGTCAGTTGACGATGTTTACCCCGAACGTGCAGGCCGAATGGGTGTGTGAGGCTGAAAACACGGTTGACTCGAAGTCCCAGTCGATCGGTAATTATCCCGTGACGGTCAATTGTGATATGAGGGAGGCGGCGGCCTCTACGCTCTCCTTCCTGGGGTTCAAGTATGAGTGTCCAGAGGGTTTTGTGATTGAAGGAACGAACTCACGGACCTATCTGCCTTCCGGTAATAACAGTGAAGGTGATCAAAACTGTGTGAGGCCATGATGCGCTGGGGAGGGATGATGATGA
>PKTY01000107.1 GCA_002869725.1 Desulfuromonas sp.
CGTCAGGCCTCACCGGTCACAGCCCGCAGCCGGTAGAACTCGGTCCGAAACTCCCGGAACCGACCGGCGACAATGGCAGTACGCATCTGGCGCATGAGCTCGACATAGTAATACAGGTTATGGGTTGTGTTCAATACTGATGCGAGGATTTCGTTCGATTGGTAAAGATGGCGCAAATAGGCCCGCGAGTAGTGGCGACACGTATAGCAGCCGCAAGCCGCATCAACCGGCTGACTGTCATCGAGATAGCGGGCCTGCTTGATGCTCAGTTTGCCGAAGCGGGTAAACAGCAACCCATTGCGGGCATTGCGGGTCGGCATCACGCAGTCGAACATATCGGCACCGCGAGCGACCGCCTCGACCAGGTTCTCAGGAGTACCGATCCCCATGATGTAACGCGGCCGTTCCGCCGGAAGCAAGGGGAGAGTCCACTCCATCACCTGGTACATCAGTTCGGCGCTCTCCCCCACCGACAATCCACCGAGGGCATAGCCGTCGAAGCCAATATCGATCAGTTCCGCGGCACTCTGGCGGCGCAGGTCGCACTCCATCCCCCCCTGAACAATGCCGAACAGAGCCGCACCGCCATCGGTGCGCGCATCCTTGCTGCGCCTGGCCCAGCGCATCGACCGTGCAGTGGAGGCCGCCACATATTCGCGGCTCGCCGGGTGCGGAATGCACTCGTCGAACACCATCATGATATCAGCACCCAGGGCCTGTTGAACCGCAATCGAACTTTCCGGGGTGAGCTGATGGGCACTGCCGTCGAGATGCGATTGAAAACGCACACCCTGCTCGTCGATCTTGCGCAAGTCTCCAAGGCTGAAGACCTGGAAACCGCCGCTGTCGGTCAGGATCGGCAGCTCCCAGTTCATAAAACGGTGAAGGCCACCCAACCGGGCCACCAGCTCATGACCGGGGCGCAGATAGAGGTGGTAGGTGTTGCCGAGAATGATCTGCGCGCCGATCTCCTGAAGCTGTTCCGGGAGCACTCCCTTCACGGTCCCCTGAGTGCCGACCGGCATGAAAACCGGAGTGTCGATGGTTCCCCGTCGAGTGGTCAAACGTCCGCAGCGGGCTGCCGAGCTGTCATCGCTGGCCAGCAGGTCGAACTGCAGCGGGGTCTCTTTACACTCATTCCTCACTTCTCAACTCCTCAAACCGGTCTACTCTTAGAGCCGGGGGCAGCCCCCTACTTTACTGTGATCGTTGAAACTGGCCTTACACAATCAGCATGCAGTCCCCGTAGCTGAAAAACCGGTAATCTTCGTCAACCGCTTCACGATAGGCGCGCAGAGTCAAATCGCGACCGGCAAAAGCAGCGACCAGCATCAGCAGGGTCGAGCGGGGCAGATGAAAGTTGGTGATCAGGGCATCGACCATTTTGAAACGGTATCCCGGACGAATAAAGAGCTCGGTCTCGCCGCCACCGGTCACAAGTTGACCCTTGTCGTTGCTGGCATGTTCCAGGGTGCGTGTCACCGTGGTCCCCAAAGCAACCACCCGCCGCCCTTCGCTTTTGGCGCGATTTACCAGCGCCGCTGTCGCCGCGGGAACCTCGAAGCGTTCACTGTGCATGCGGTGCTGTTCGAGATTCTCGGACCTGACTGGCAAAAAAGTGCCGGGGCCAACATGCAGAACGATCCCGCACACTCCGATCCCGCTGATGTTCAGCTCGGTAAAGGTCTTCTCGGTAAAGTGCAGACCGGCGGTCGGTGCCGCCACCGCACCGGGAGAACTGGCAAACACAGTCTGGTAACGATCCCGATCGAACGGTCCGTCATCACGCCGGATATAAGGGGGGAGCGGGATATGGCCATGCTCTTCGAGAAACGTCTGAAAATCGACCGGGCAGTCAAAATCGATCAGATGCTGACCTTCGCCACTCTCTTCCACCACCCTCGCCCGACAGTCTTCCGGCAACTGAATGACCATCCCCTGACGCAACGGTTTCGAGCTTTTTGCCATACACTGCCAGATCGTTCCCGACCCGCTGACCGGACGCACCAACAGCAACTCGACCCGGCCACCACTCTCTTTGTGACCGAGCAGACGGGCCGGAATAAC
>PKTY01000162.1 GCA_002869725.1 Desulfuromonas sp.
AAAATAGAGGGACAACAAGATACCGATGGGAATCGCGGCACCGAGAACAATCACCGAGACCAATGCCGCCCGATCTATGAGCTTGTCGAGTTCCTTGGTCGTGACCGGCTGAGCAGCCTCGTGCATTTGCTTGGTGATACTGGATAGTTCGGCCAACTGGGGCTGCAATTTGGCCATGTCGGCCAGAAACTGGGTCAAATCTAAACCGCGGCGGGGATTGAGCACGTCCACCGTCTTGTACAACTGCTCGACCTTATTTTGCTCCAGGTTCATCAGCGGCACGATGCGCTGCACCGCCACGGCAAGATGGGCGTGCATCTCCTCGAGACGCTCGAGGAGTTCCTTTACCTCGATGTCGTCGATAAGGAATTCAGCGGAACGCAGCTCGTACTGGCGGGCCAGGTCGAACATGCGCTGGGCCGCCATATTGGCCTGGGTCAGGGAAAGGATAATAGTACCCTTTTTCTGCAATTGCTCCCGCTTCTGCGAAAGGTCATGGTTGGTATATTGCAGAAAACAGAGCAGCAGCGTCATCAGCAGCAGAACCGCTGCCGGGGCCATCAGAATCTGGTGTTTGAGAGCAATGCGCATAGGCCGGAAGGTACCACAGAAATCAAAGGGTTGCACTGTGCATTCGCACAGTGCAACCCTTTAGTAGAAAAACAATCACGGACAACATTTCCCCGTCCCACCAGGAGCCGTCGGCAACCCTCCGCAAAAGGCCTCTTGCGCCTCTGCAGCCAACAACTCAGGCTGGTCAAGGTAGCGGGGCGAATGGTGAAAAACTCGTAACCGCATCGCACCGGCAAGGCGCCCGAGACGACCGGCGATACGTGCCGTCAGATGATTACGCAGCCGGGCTCGAGATAGATCCTTATGGGCAAAAACCGCCTCGATGACCAGTAGATGGGAATCGCGCGCCAAATCAATGATCTTGCGCAGGTTCTCCATAGTCGGTGCGGCATCAGTAACATAACAAACCTTCATGCCCCGTTCTGTGCTGGCAATTTCCTCGACCAGTTCGGACAGGACCACCTTCTCGATGCCTCCGGCGGTTAACGGTACATCCAGTATGGTTTTACCAGGCCTATTTTGCAGCACCAAATCCTTGAAATGTCCCAGCCAGGGACCGGCTAAAAAACCACGCCGTTCCAAAGCATCGCGATGAATGGCGATATGCAAAGGTTCCTCTAAACTAAAGGCCAGGGAATGGATATCGCCATGATCGAGCCGGGCCGCCCGTACGGAGCAAAAGGGCGTTTCGTAGAGCAGTCCGTCGCTGCAATCACGGCCGGGTTGCGGCTCTACAGCGAAGCCGTTTTCCGCCCGAAAAACGGCTTCCTCCAGCCGTTTGCCCCGCCACTCCCGAACCGTAAGAACAAAGGAGAAACCGGCAGTGAGATTCCAGGTATAAGAGGCCAGACGGCCGGCCAACTGGTCAATGATACCGGCCGGGCCGAATAGCTGCAGATTCAGATCGCGATACAAAAAAGACCGCAGCAATGCATCAAAACCGACCAGATGGTCGATATGTCCATGGGAGATAAACACCGCTCGGATTTTAAGTAACTCCCGAGGGGTCAGAACGTGCAAATCACCACAATCAAAGAGCAACGCATGACCACGATGGGCCAGATGAACATAGAGAGCAGGATCACCGAAGGACCCGTTGACCAGCCGCGGATAGAATACCGATCTCATAATAAACCGCCAGGCGGCAGCGTGATGCCGCAAACAGAGTGGGTCTGACAGAGCCCTAAGGAACCTTTATGACCGTATATAACAACAGATTGCGCCGTTGCAACAACAACCTTAACGCCTCCCCGGCAGGAACCTTAGTGGCCACCCGGCGCAGACCGGCTACATCTTCAACGACCCGGCCGTTTGCCTCGATAATCAGGTCGCCAACCTGCAGCCCCGCCGCGGCGGCTGGGCTGCCTGGTGTGACGGCCGACACCAAGGCCCCGCGGCTATTTTCCAGACCATAGCGACGCTGCAGTTCTTGAGACGGATCGACCAACCCCAGACCAATCTTTTCTTCGATCACACTGCGCCCTTCAGCAAC
>PKTY01000100.1 GCA_002869725.1 Desulfuromonas sp.
AAAAAGGCGCGTTGCTGGTGGGCTTTTTTCGTGCCCGAACTTTCAAAGGTTCCCGTGTTTGTTAAATGGAGCCGGCCGTGCCGATGTCTATCATGTATTCTGCCTGCCTTCTGTTTCTGTCGTCGAGATATGTCTGATGAAAAAACGTGTTATCGATCCACAAGATAAAATGGAAAAGGTGATCCATGCCGCCCGCAAGCTATTCGTTGAGAAAGGCTACCATGGCGTGTCGGTCCCGGAGATCGTCAAAGCATCCGGTGTCAGCGTCGGTGCCATCTATCTCCATTTCGGCAACAAGGAGAACCTGGCCAGCTCGATTTACAAGAAGACCCTCGATGAATTTCTCGCAATGTTCACAGAGCGCCTGGCTGGCAAGGACGCAACCCAGGCCAAGTTGCGGGCGTTCTCGGAACTGACTTTCGATATTACCGAAGAAGACCCCGACATGATGGCCTATATGCTCACCGTACGTCCGGGGTCATTTCCTGATTGTTCCGCGCCTCTCTGCTCAACCAAGCCTTTTCTCGAAGTCCAAAGGATTGTCGCCGAGGGGATCGCCTCCGGCGAGATCAAACCAGGCAATTATCTTCTCGCTGCCGTTTCTTACACCGGTGTCATTGTCAGAGCAGTTGAGCTTCGCTTGCAAGGAGTTCTCCAAGATCCTCTGCCGGAACTCGCCGATGAGCTGATTGAGAATGCCTGGGCGAGTATTCGCGCCGTTTAGTCTCCTTTCTTTTTGCTTCCCCCTTCTGTCTCTCTTTTCTACTGTTGCGTGTTTTGGCAAAAGCCTTCTCCGTGTTTTGACCAAAGATGGAACGTTCGTTCGGTTTTTTGGCGGAGCGGTCTGGGCAGGATATGGCACCGGACCTTCTGGGCATATTCTATATGAATATTTAGAATCTACAATCTACAGATTTATTCCTTTGATACCGTTGATTGGGTTTTTCACTTTAACGGATGAAGTAGACGCTTGTCTTTTCTGGGATTTACTTCCCTTTCGGGTATCCTTGCTCCGCCCGCCTAAGGCCATAAAAGAGAAAAACCTTCCTGTGTGACCGCTAAATTCGGCATGGCAATTGCTGTGTTCTCAGCTCTGTGAAAGCAAGAAAGAATGATCGTTTTTATTAATAAATGCTCATTTTTTACCCTGTGTTGGGTAAATGTTGAGTAAAAGTCTAGCTTTATAAAGCGGGTTGTTAAACCTGTAAAACCCACCAAACGACCAAAGGAGGTCACATGTTACAGAAGATCCGGAAGAAAACTCTGTTGAAGAGTGTGCAGCTGATCTGCGTGCTGTCTGCTGCTCTGATGATTTGGGGCTGCGGCGGCGGAGGCGGCGGAGGCGGCTCCAGCTATGATACCCCCTCGGACGCTGACAACGATGCTGTCGTTGGCGCTACCAGCAATGTGCTGATCGACGCCGATACTCTGGCAGAGTGGATCCAGCAGGGCCATGTTGGCAACGAGTCTGGTTTCGACCAGAAAGTCGTTGTTGTTGACTTCTTTGGTTACAGCGACACCAATGCCACCAAGCGCATCGACGGCTCCTGCCGTATTGGCAAGGCTGATCTGACTGCAACGCGTTTTGAAGGCGTCGCCGATGCGACTCCGCTGGTTGCACCCGGTGCGACCTTTGACGCCATGCTCCAGCGCCTCGGCATCGACGAAGACACCATCGTTGTCATCACCACCGAGCAGAATGCGCCGGCATACTACCAGACCCGCGCCTACTGGACGTTCCGCTACTGGGGCTTCCCGAAAGAGAACCTGCGCGTGCTGAACGGTGGTAACACCGCATTCGCAGCGGCCTACCCCGAGCTGATGAACTTCGATGTGCCGACTCCGACTCCGTCGACTTTCAGTGTACGTAACCTGGCTGGTATCAACGACGACCTGCGCGCCTCGGTTGGCGAGATGATCGAAATCGTCAAGACCAACCTGATCAGCTCCAATACCGACCTGGTGATCGATGCTCGCGGCGACGCCTACTACCTCGGCAACAAGGCCACCTCCGGCCTGCTCGAAGGCGACGTTGTTGTGGTTGACGGCCACCCCGAGGGC
>PKTY01000366.1 GCA_002869725.1 Desulfuromonas sp.
GCATAGTCACCGCCTGCGCTTTTTCCATCCAGTCACCCGGACCGACTGCAGACTGACCGCCCCCCTCCCCCCCGATCTCACCCGGTTCATCGACAGCCTGGACGCAGACCGATCATCTTTCTGAGCCGGCAAAGAACGTCGGGGGACACTTCTGCGGGACGTTTCCGGGGGACAGTTTTACGGAAACGTCCCCGGTGCCAGATATAATTGCCTTGAGAAAAATCTAAAAGATGCCAGAATAAACAATATTAGTATCTCCACAGTAAATCCCTTTCCGCGAGGTTTCCATGGAACAACGCTTCATCATGACCGCCTTTGGCAAAGACCGCCCCGGCATCGTCGCTGATGTCACCCGGCTGCTCTTCGAAAACGGCTGCAACCTCGAAGAAACTTCGATGACGCTGCTGGCCGACGAGTTCACCCTGATCCTGCTCTTCACCGCAAAGTCCGCCGAAGTTGAGAGCACGCTCGCCCGTGAGTGCCGACGCCTGGAGCGGGACAGTCAGATCTCGGCGTTCCTGCGCCCGCTGGAGCGCCGCAAGGGAGGAGCCCCCGCCGCCTTCACCGCGGCAACGCTGCATGTCGAGGGGATGGATCAGGGGGGGATCGTCTACAAGGTCAGCCAGTTTCTGGCCGAACGCGGCATCAACATCGTCGACCTGAAATCGGCCGTGCAGGCCTCACCGGAGAGCGGGACGGCCGTCTACCAGATGGACATCGCCGTGCAGGTTCCCACCGGCACACCCCTGGCGAGCGTCGAAACCGGATTGACCGCGGTCGCCGAGGAGCTGCACGTCGATATTTTACTGACCCCGCAGCATTAGCAATCAGTCTCTACAGATGACACCAAGGGCCTGGCCGCTATCTGCTAGGCCCTTGGTGCATGGGGCAAAGAGTCTTCCCGACCAACCTGAGGCTGTCCTCCTCGCCATGCGCAAAAGCCGAAGAGTCGCCGCAGCAATCGATGCCTTCCTGCAGCAGCAGGTAAAGGGACGCTTCTGCGGGACGTTTCCGGGGGACAGTTTCGCGGAAACGTCCCCGGCTGGAGACTTATAGACTTCGACCAAATTGTTTTTCAAGTTTAGTCAAGGTTTCATCTCCGCAAAAGGCTCTCCCGCTGGTCGTTGCCTGGGAGATCATTTTTGTCAGGCTCTCATCCTCTTCAGAAAGAAAACGACGATAATCATCACGACCACCCTGATCGAGCCATGTGGAAGACTTAAGAAGCACATCTTCCGTTTCTCCCAAATGATGATGAACGCTTGACCATCTGTAATCGGAGGCTGTTGTCGTCAACCCTGCGCTGACTGGATTGTTTTCAATGTAGCGTGCAACCGCCCAGAGGTAAGCGTCGGTGTCGACAATGCAAGAGTAAAACCGGTTCTGCCAGATGTGCCCAGAACGGAAATGCCTGCGGTTGAAATAGCGGCTGTAGCGCAGATTTGTCATCCCGACCCCCCGTGCGAGCCCAACCGGGGTATGCGGAACGGCAAGGAGATGGATGTGATTGGGCATCAGGCAATAGGCCCAGATGTCGAGATGATAGATCTGCGTGTAATGGGTGAGCGCCTCGAGGTACGCGACATGGTCAGCGTCGTCGAAAAAGACCTGGCCCCGATTATTGCCGCGCTGGGTGATATGATGCGGATAGCCGACCGCCACCGCACGAGAAGTCCGTGGCATCAATCCCTCCTTGAATGTCATCAACATTAAAAAAACACAACACAGGAAGATTGTAGCCGCAGATCCGAGTTCGTTCAAGTGTGGATTGGGACACCTTCGGGGGACGTTTTCCGGGGACAGCCTCGCGAAAACGTCCCGGCTCGATCACTTTCTGACCCGGCAAAGAAAACCGCGTGATTCGAGGTAAAGAGCGGCGGAGTTCGATTGACAATAGCGCGGATCGCCGCCGAGCCGAGCAGCCGCCGTTCCAGAAAACGGCGAGCGGCGCTGCGGTCCCAGCTGTTGCCGGGCTGGAAGGTCTGGTAGAGGCTCAAGGGTGACTCGGAGTCGACCGGCGCTGCCGCGGCGATGCCATACTGTGCAGGGTTATCGAGCAACCCGGAAGCCCGTGGCAAATTCATGATCGACAGGTTGAGAAAGCCGATTTCCGCTGCATGCGCCTCGAGGAAGGCCAGCGTCTGCTCGGCATCGTCTTCCGTCTCCCCGGGGGTGCCGAGCATGATGTAGAGATAGCTGGCAATCCCGGCCGACTTGAGATTGGCCAGAATCCGCTCGACCGAGTTGAGCTTTACCCCTTTGTCGAGACGGTCGAGCACCCTTTGCGAACCACTCTCCAGCCCCAGCTGCAACATGCGGCAGCCGCTTCCGGCCAATCGCTCCACGAAGGGGGCATCTTCGAGGATCGGCTCGAAACGGACGAACCCGAACCAGTTGAGATCGGCCAGGCTTTCGGTCTGTTCGGCCAGTGTCTTGAGCATGTTCACCGGGACGGCGTTGTCGGTCAACTGGAGGTGACGAACCCCGTAGCGCTCAGCCAGCTCCCGCATCAGCAGCGGCAGCTCGGCCGGGCGGTTGGCGGTGTAGCGATGGACCGGCGCCGCCGCCTCGGGGCAGAACAGGCAGCGCTGCCAGTAGCAGCCACGCGAACTGCTCAACGGCAGCACCGGCTGCGGCGAAAAGTAGGCGGCGATGTCGGCAAAGCTGAAGTCGGGGGCGAAGCCGATGGTCGTAGCATCGCTCAGCGTGTAATCGTCGCCGCTCTCCCCCCTGGCGAGGGCGGTCAGCATCGTCTCGCCGGGGCCGAACACCAGCCGGTCGAAGACAGGCAGGCGCAGGCCGAGGCGTTGCAGCGGCTCCTGCCACGAGGTGATCAACCCACCGCCGGCGACCAGCAGCACGTCTGGCAGGGCACGACGCAGCAGCCCGGCCAGTTCAAAGGCCGGCAAAACCTGGTGCAGGAAGTTGACGGAGATGGCAACGATGCGCGGTTGCTGCGCGATGACTTGCGGCAGCAGCTCTTCACGGAAATAGGGGGCGAACAGGGTCTGCGTGGCACCGTCGGCGACCCGTTGCAAGTGGTCAGGGTTAAACGGCGAGAGCCCGGCATGTTGGTAGTCGCCGAGGGTCAGATGCTCATGATCGCTTCCCCACAACGCCAGTAGCCGGTTGAGATAGCGCACGGCCGTGTTGTAGCGGGCGAAGCTCTGGGATGCAGCCGGCGAGCGCAGAAGATTTAACGACTTTGAACCGTGCCGCAGGGCGCGGCGCAGGCTGGTCTCCACCGTCTCTCCGGCTCGTGCTGACAGACGCTCGCCGTCGAGCAGGTAGAGATAGGCCGCCAGGTTGGCGTCGATCGCATCGGCTGACAGCCCCTGGGCGCGCAGATGCGCCAGCAAAACCGCCAGGGCCAGGGGCGGTTCGGCAGGCTTTAACGCCGGGGGTTGAAGCAGCAGGAGATCGGTCATTTCAGAACCGGGGCAGGTTGTCAGCTGGCTTTGGAGAGCCACTGACCAGGTTGGCAAGGAATGACCCGGGGGTCGATAATCTCCAGAAGTTTACGCCGGATGCGGGAGGAGAGTCCACCTTCTGTGACCAGTCTCAACCATAAACTGCGACGTCTCAAGAGCCATGACCACCATCCGCCCTCCACGCGGCACCAAAACCTCCTCCCCCGCACTCACCAGGTAATCGTTGCGGTCTCCCGCCCGCGTAACCCACACCGATCCGGTGTGGCACTTCACCGTCACACGACCGCGGCCTGTTCTGGGCGAACAGACGCACCTCTCACTCAGTTGTATCTCCATGATCACCTCCTGCTCAGGTGCCTAAGAGTACAACCCGGTTGATCATTGGAACAGGTTCAGTCATTGACTTTTGTACCCGTCACAGATACAAAAAAAACAGACTGTACCCATCATTTGTGTAACAAGCTGTGCCTGTTCAGTTTCCACTGGGTGACGTTAAACTGCCGACCATGCACTTCGACCGCAACGACACCAACCAGCCGCTCTACTGCCAGGTCTCGGACTACATCGAGTCGCTGATCCGCACGGGGACCCTGCGTCCCGGCGACCAGGTTCCGTCGATCCGCAAGCTGAGCCGGCAGCTCGAAGTGAGCATCAACACCGTCAAGCAGGCCTACGGCCACCTGGAAGACCACCGGCTGGTCGAGGCACGGCCCCAGGCGGGGTACTTCGTCCAGGCCAGAAGTCTTGAGACGCCGGGGCTGCCGCAGATCGACCGGGCCGCGATCCACCCCACCGAGGTGACTTTAAGCGAACTTTCACAGATGATTTTGCGCGACACGCGCAACCCGGAGCTGCTGCAGCTGGGTGTCAACCTGCCCGACCCCGAGTCGCTGCCGGTCGACCAACTGAGGCGGATGCTGGCCAGCGAGACACGGCGGCTCGGCAACGACTGCGTCGCCTACGCGCTGGACGGCGGCTACCCGCGGCTGCGCAAGCAGATCGCCAAAAGGATGCTCGCCGCCAACTGCACCCTCGACCCCGAGCAGATCGTCATCACCACCGGCTGCATGCAGGCCATCTTCCTGGCCCTCAAGGCAACCTGCCAGCGTGGCGACGTGGTCGCGGTGGAGACCCCGCTCTTCTTCATCTTTCTGCAGCTGATCGAATCCCTCGGGCTGAAGGCGCTGGAGATCCCCTCCTCGCCAGACGACGGCATCCACCTGCCGACCCTGCGCTATGCCATCGAGCAGACCCCGGTCAAGGCCTGCCTGGTCGTGACCAACTTCAGCACCCCCCTCGGCTCGTGCATGCCGACCGCTCACAAACAGGAGTTGGTCGCGCTGCTCGACAGACACGGCATCCCCCTGATCGAGGACGACATCCATGGCGACCTCTCCTTCAGCGATATGCGCCCGACCGTGGCCAAAGCATTCGACCGGAACGAGAACGTATTGCTCTGTTCCTCGTTCTCCAAGACCCTTGCACCCGGCTTCAGGGTCGGATGGATCGCGCCTGGGAAATACTTTAAGAAAGTCAACCAGCTCAAAACCCTGGTCGACATCGCATCGCCGATGCCGACCCAGATGGCAGTCGCCGAATTTCTGGCCAACGGTGGCTATGAACGGCATCTGCGGGCGTTGCGGCGCCGCTACGCCATCAAAGTCGCCCAGATGGGGGACGCCATCGCCCGCCATTTCCCGCCGGGGACCAAAGTGACCCGCCCCCGTGGCGGCTTTTTCCTCTGGGTCGAAATGCCCGAGCAGGTCGATGCCATCGCCCTCTATGCGCGAGCCCTCGAGCACGGCATGACCATCGCACCCGGACCGCTCTTTTCTGCAAGCGGCAAGTTCGGCAACTGTATCCGCCTCAATGCCGCGTTCTGGTCCGAGCGCATTGAAGCCTATATTCAGACATTGGGGCGACTGGCTGCAGATCAGCTCTGACGTCAGACGTTTGAACCTGCCACTCAGACCGCGACAGACCTCCGGGTTGAGGTGCCCCCCTGAATTGAAACGGAGGCACTCGGCTACGAGTGCCCCCGTCATCTGTTAAAGCGGCCATCCCGTCGCGCTAGATCCGGCTGATGATTTCAACGCCGTCAATCGGCGTGTATACGATGTCGATGATTTCAAACTCCTTGAGCCCGGCGGGGGTCTTGACAGTCACCAAATCCCCCACCTCCTTGCGCATCAGGGCGCTGCCGATCGGCGACTTCCAGCTCACCAGCCCCCTGGCACCGTTGTACTCATCGATCCCGACGATACGGAAAACTTTCTCCTCCCCCTCCTGGTCCTCCACGGTGACCGTCGCCCCGAACAGCACCCGGCCCGCGGCAGTCTTCCCCTGAGCGACGGGGTCGACGACCATGGCATTCTCGATCCGCTTGGTGAGGAAGTGAATCCGCGAATCGATCTTTCTCAGGTGGCGCTTGCCGTAGATATATTCGGCGTTTTCGGAGCGATCCCCCTCAGCCGCCGCATCGGCAACCCGCCGCACGGTATCGGGGCGCTTGACGTAGAGCAGTTCCTTGAGCTCTTTGCGCATCTGCTCGGCGCAATCCGGGGTCATGTAGATTTTAAGCTCAGTCGACATGGTTGTTAAATTTCATGGCACGTTCATACCGTGAGACCCGATCAGGGCGGCACACCTACTCAAAGTACGTCACCAGCGGCGCGTCTAGGCGTTGATAAAGCGGGTGGACCGGAGAACCGTTCTTGTTGGTGCCGAAGCAAAAAACCCTTTCCGGGGCGCAGACTTCGCGCAGGATGTCCTCGACCACAGGGCCACGGCCGGTCTTGTGCCCCTGGTTCCCCCAACCGACCACAACGAACCGGGCTCTGGCTGCAATTTTGCGGATCCATTCATCGTTCTGGGGAAGACTTATTTGTGACGCTTTGGCCAGGTCCGCTGAGTAGGTCGCACGGATCGACATGACATTCAGTTGATAGTAGGCACCGACGCCCCAGTGCTCACGAGCACGGCGGGCCATGCCATCCACCGTCGGATCGCCGACGTCTTCGGCCGCACCTGACGGGTTCATGCAGATGCCGCATGCAAAATCTTCCGGGTCGCCCCAATACCGGTAGAGCGTGAAGCGGTGAGTACGGTCAGCACTGAAGACTGTGCGGCTGGCGATCAGTGGATCGACCGACAGTTTCGGCAGCGGCGCCGATGAACCGATGGCCGCAGTGGCAAAGTTGGTCATTGCTTTATCCCAGAGTCACCTGTTTGCAGTCAGGTTTCGGCGCTGTTGGGGGGATATCTGTCCCGCTTCAGACGTGTTGACAATCCTGTCAGCCTCTTTCAAAAGGGCCAGCTCCGGGTAGTCATAGCGCGAAGGGGAATGGTGGTTGCCGATAATATTTTTCACGATCGCTATCTTGTGCGGGGGGAAGCCAATGGAATGAAGCAACTCCTCGGCGACCGGCGGTCCGTATTCCTCCTGGGTCTGGCCGTTGTTGTAGCCATGCCTCTCCTCCGACTCCCTGATCCCGATGTCGTGGAGGAGCGCACTGGCGATCACGATCTCGACATCGCACCCCGGATATTTCTCCAGCAGACCCTCGGCATGGAAGAGGACACGCAGGGCATGATTGATGCGACGGTCGTCGTTCCGGAAATAGTTGATCAATAACCGTGTCGTTTTCGCCTGGAGATATTTCACCGTCGACTCTCTCTGATCCAGCGCCATGCTCAAAACTTTACGCCGCTGCAATGGACCTGTCAGATGTTTTCCTTGATAAAATCGTATGCGCCAACACCCTGTACAAGCAGATAGGTTGACGTTTCGCCCTCACGATTATTGATGACGCAATGCACTCTGCCTGGTTCAATCGTGCAATGAACTCCAGGTTTAAGAATGAGATATTCCGGTGGGTTTTTCAGGCTCACCATAATTTCGCCAGAGAGTCCAAACATGTTGTCGGTGACTGTTGTATGGAAATGAAACGGTCCACGTTCCCCCGGTTGAAGAGCGAGGATTCGCACCTTGACGTCATCTGTCTGAAGGATAACTTCTTCTCTGTTCACTTTTGCCCCCTGGCGAATTAGCCGGGACGAGGGATTTAGGATCAGGGTCGATCCTGCTCAAGCCTATTCAGGCGGTGAGATATTGCCCCGGTTTCACAGATAATTTTGTCCTGAGCATCCCATTTTTCATGAATAATGATAAGGACGACTCGGTTGGATTTTAACGCTTAGACGGATACCGTGCAATGACGACATTCCTCTTTGGGTTAACGATGCGTTGGTTAGGTTCAGCCAGCCAACGCTAAAATATTCCGGTCAGTCTGCCCCAAAATGACCACGTCACGTATACTTGAAGCAATGGACCCCCAACTGTCTGGAGCAAAGGACCATGACTCTACCCGGCCTCCTGCTGCGCAGCCTGCTGCTGACCGTCACAACCCTGGTGCTGAGCGCTACCGTCGTCCTGCCCGAAGTCATCGTGACAGAAAAACATCGCATACGTGCCGTCACCATCGCCACCGGTCTCGAACATCCTTGGGGCCTGGCGTTTTTACCGGATGGCCGCATGCTGGTGACCGAGCGCCCGGGGCGGCTGCGGGTCGTCCGGGAGGGACAGCTCGAGCCGCTGCCGGTGCAGGGACTGCCGGACATTACCGCGCGGGGCCAGGGGGGGCTGCTCGATGTCGCCCTGCACCCCAATTTCGCCGGCAACGGGCTGGTCTATTTCTCCTATGCCGGGGCGGGCGAGAACGGGGTTGGAACCGAGGTGGCTCGGGGCAAACTGGTGGGCAACCGGCTGGAAAACGTCGAAACCATCTTCCGCATGACCCCCAAGTCGGGCACCAGCCGGCACTTCGGTTCGCGGCTGGTCTTCGACCGCCAGGGCTTTCTTTTCATCACCCTTGGCGACCGCGGCGAACAGGAGCGGGCCCAGCTCCCCGGCGATCACGCCGGCTCGGTGATCCGCCTGCACGACGATGGACGCATCCCCGCCGACAACCCGTTTGTGGGCAAAAGCGGCTGGCTGCCGGGCATCTACAGCCTGGGCCACCGCAACATCCAGGGGGCGGCCCTGCACCCGGAGACCGGACTGGTCTGGACCCATGAGCACGGGCCGCAGGGGGGCGACGAAATCAACGTTATTCGCGCCGGGGTCAACTACGGCTGGCCGGTCATTACCTACGGGGTCAACTACGTGATTGGCACCAGGATCGGCGAGGGGACCCACAAGGCCGGGATGGCGCAGCCACTTTACAAGTGGGTTCCTTCGATCGCCCCGTCCGGGATGGCCTTCTATTCAGGAGACAAGTTTCCTCGCTGGCGGGGCAACCTGTTCGTCGGCGCCCTCAAGGATCGAATGCTGGTGCGCCTTGAACTCGATGGCGAAAAGGTGGTCAACGATGAGCGGCTGCTCAAAAACCGGATCGGTCGCATCCGTGATGTTTGCCAGGGGCCAGACGGCAATCTCTACCTGCTCACCGACGAGAAGAACGGCCGACTGGTTCGGCTTGAGCCCGCACCCTGAACCCTTGCGCGATGGAACAAACCTCCTTGAATCATCAGGCCAAGACATATCCGGCGGGATATCCCCGTCGCAGTGACCAGTTGAAGCGGCTGCAAGCCGGTCAGTTGTTCGACCTGCTGGTCATCGGCGGAGGGGCCACCGGCAGCGGCATCGCTCTCGATGCGGCAACGCGCGGGCTAAACGTCGCTCTGGTCGAGCAGAACGATTTCGCCGAAGGGACCAGCTCGCGCAGCACCAAGCTGGTGCACGGCGGGGTCCGTTACCTTGAAGCGGCAGTCAGGAGATGCGACCGAGATCAGTATCAACTGGTCAGAGAGGGGCTCGAAGAACGCGCCCTGCTGCTCAAGAATGCGCCCCATCTGGCGAACCCCATTCAACTGGTGACTCCGCTCTACGGCTGGCTTGAAGTCCCCTATATCTTTGCCGGCCTCAAACTTTACGACCTTCTTTCCGGGAAGCAGCGCCTCGGCCACAGCCGTCTGCTCAGCCGCACTACTGCCCTGCAGCGTTTCCCGATGCTCAAGGAGGCTGGCCTTAAAGCCGGCGTGCTCTACCATGACGGCCAGTTTCATGACGCACGCATGGCGTTGGCCCTGGCATTGACTGCGGCCCGCTACGGGGCGACTATCGCCAACCACGTTGCCGTCACCGGCCTCTCAAAGCACAAGGGCAAAATCGACGGCGCCACTGTGGCCGACAGGCTGAGCGGAGAGCAGTGGTCGGTGCAGGCCCGCGGCGTGATCAACGCCACCGGCCCTTTTACCGACCAGATCAGGAGATTCGATGATCCGGCAGTCTCCGCCATGATTGCCCCCAGCACAGGGATTCACATCGTTCTCGACGGGCGTTTCACCCCTTGCGACACCGGGTTGATGATCCCGGAGACCGACGACGGTCGCATCCTGTTTGTTCTCCCCTGGGAAGGTCATGCCCTGGTCGGCACCACCGACGATCCTGCCGAGATCAATGAGCACCCACAGGCCACAGAACAGGAGATCGCCTACCTGCTGCGGCACGTCAGCCGCTACTTTAACCTGCAGATCGACCGGCAGGAGATCAAGGCTGTCTGGTCCGGAATCAGGCCGCTGGTACGCAGGCAGACGGGAAAAGAGACCTCGCAGCTGACCCGTGATCACCAGATCGAGGTGAGCAGTAGTGGCCTGCTGACCATCACCGGAGGGAAATGGACAACCTACCGGTTGATGGCCGAGGAGACAGTCAATCACGCGCTGACCTGTTTTGGTCTCGCCGCACCGCACCCCCACTGTCGCACCAGGAACCTGCCGGTCCTCGGCGGAGTCGACTATTGTTCGGCGGGGGCCAAAATCCTTGCAGATCGATACCGGTTGGCTGACGACATCGCAGCCTACCTGCACCGCAGTTACGGCGACCAGGCGGAGCAGGTCGCTGAGCTGTCCACTGCGCACAGACATGCGAGGTTGATGGAAAACCATCCGATGCTTGTGGCGGAAACCGTCTACGCAGTCCGTTACGAAATGGCCGAACGGGTGATGGATGTACTGGCACGACGAACACCGCTGGCTCTGCTGGACCAGGCGGCAGCCAGGGAGGCCGCACCCAAAGTGCTGGAATTGATGGCCGGGGAGTTGGGGTGGGATCGGCAACGTCGCGAACAAGAGCGGCACAATGCCGAACTACGTCTTGGCGAGGGGCTCTAGGTGAGATTCAGCAAGGCGAAAGCTCATCATAGCGCCTTGCGCTTTACTGCGATCAGTTGGTATCGATCGCCACCAGTTGCAGGGCAAAGGTCAGGTTGCACCCGGCCAGGTCGTGGTTGCCGTCGAGAAGTACCTGCTGCTCACCGATCTCTCGGATGCGCATGGTCTTCTGTGTTCCATCGGCAAGCTCGATCTGCAGCTTCTGGCCGATCTTGAGCTCTTTCTCGGCAGGAAACAGATCCCGAGCAACCTTGAGGATATTCTCTTCGAGACGCTTACCAAAGGCCTCCTCGGAGGCCAAATGAATGTTTCTGACATCACCAACCTTCATGCCGAGGATCTCCTGTTCCAGACTGGGGAAGAGCTCTCCCGCTCCGGCGGTAAAGGTCAGCGGAGACTCGGCATCCCGCTGATCAAAAATGCGGCCATTGTCGAGTGTCCCAATGTAATGAACGGTCACCCGGTCTCCATTGTTCGCTCTGCTCATATTTGTCTACTCCTTGGTTATGACGTGGAATCGCTCATCGAAATACTTGTGCAGAATCGGCCTGACATCGCCCCAGGGCAGCCCACCACCACCGCAACCCGGACGGGGGACCACGACATTCACCCACCCCTTGTCGTCGGCAAGGGCGACCAGTTCCTCACAGGATCTCTCGATCAGCGCCAGATCAGAGATCTGGTAGGGGTTCTCTTCAACAGGGAAACTGACCAGCCTGCGGCCAAGATCGAAGACATGGTGGCCATGCTGCTGGATCAGCGCTCCGAGAGTTTGCGAAAGATCTGGAAATCGCACGCTTGCCTCGCGGGCACAGCCTTGCAGTAAAAGAGCCTCTCCGGACCGGCTCAAGGTCCCATTGGTGGTGATCGCCACCACGGCCCCCCGGCTGTGTTCCTGCCAAAGATCGCCCACGATTTCATGCATGGCGTTCTCCCAGCATTTCACCAAGCACCGCCACCAGAAAATCGAAGACCTCTTCACGCGTTTTGATAAAACGTGGCATCTCATCACCGGCCAGTTCTTCGAGACGATGCAGAACATCGGCATCGTGACAGTTGTAGTGATCCATGACGGCTGCCAGCATCGGGATCACATCGTAAAGATCGTCCCGGTCGTAGGGCCGCGGATCGGGCTTGCCGGTAAACTTCGGGTCATAACGTTCGACCTTGTTGCGCCGGTAGCGAAAGTAGAGGTCGGATGGTTTGATCTGGATCCCCATAAGTCTCTCCTTCTTTAGTGACAGCTTCCACAGGCACCTTTTTTGGCGCAGCCACTGGCACATACATTACCGGCTTTACCACCGCCGGTCTCCATCAGCAGGGCATCGAGGCTGACTCGCTCGACCCACCAGCCTCCGTCACATTCCTTCCCTTGCAGAAGTCCCCGCTTGATGTGCATCAGGACATTGAGCTCAGTGGAATGCAACTCCTGTGCGGCTGCGGAAATAGGTAGATAATTGAGATCGTCCATGGTCTGTTCCTTTCCTTAAAAGAAATAGCCCACAGCTGACCGTGAAGTCAGTGCGGGCCTCATTGCCTGTCTCGGGCCACAACCTTGTGGCGAGTGGACTGCAGGGGAGCAGCCCTTACGAATTATTTCGTTGCCATGGGGAGAGTTGGACCAGGCGAACCGCCTGAACTTCCACCTCGCGACTGACATCCCTGTTGAGCTTTTTCAACCATCGGTCGGGCAGAGAGTCC
>PKTY01000042.1 GCA_002869725.1 Desulfuromonas sp.
AGAAGGTGTCACTTATTACCGTCGCCTGGTGGAGTATCTCGAAGACCAACTGGGACGCCCCATCCACGTCATCGACAAAGGTTCTTACCAGGAGTTCAACTCGTTATTGAAAAAGGGGGAGTTGGATATTGCCTTTGTCTGCAGCGGCTCCTATGTCAACGGTCACGACCAGTTCGGCCTGGAGCTTCTGGTCGTTCCGATCGCCCCTTCCGGTGAAAAAGTCTATTACTCCTACCTGGTCGTACCGACCGACAGTACGGCGACCAGCATGGCCGACCTCAAAGGTAAGCGATTTGCGTACACCGACCCTATGTCGAATACAGGCAAATTGTGCCCCGACCACCAGATCCGCCTTCTTGATGAAGATCCGGCAACCTTTTTCAATGAAACAATGTACACCTATGCACATGATCGTTCTTTGGATGCGATCATTGAAGGTCTTGTTGACGGTGCTGCCATCGACAGCCTGATCTACGACTACCTGGCTCAAACAAAGCCTGACATTACATCTAAGACCAAAATCATCGCCCGGTCAGACCCGTTCGGCATTCCACCCGTCGTTATCAGACCCGATCTGCCTCAGCCGCTGCGCGAACGGCTGAAAAAGGAATTTCTGCAGATGCACAACAATCCAGAAGGGGTTGAAATTCTGGCAGGGATGATGCTGAAGCGTTTTGAAGAAGGCAATGACGCAGATTACGACTCTGTTCGCCAAATGCGCAAAATCTCCGCCAGCAGCCCAGTCGAAGAGTAAACGGCCATGCCACTCAATCTGTCGCTTCGTACAAAGATCCTCAGCCTGACGCTGCTGTTTATCGCCAGCTTCAGTCTCATCACGGGGACTTATGTCAAAACGCAAGCGGCATCGCGTCTCACCGAAGAGGTCCTCAAGCGGGGCATCTCAATCGCCAAGCATCTAGCTGAAGTCAGTGCTGACACCGTAATCCAGCGTGATCTCATCCACCTTAGGCTCATGCTTGAGAATGCACAACAGACAGAGACTGACATCAGCTACATCTTTATCGCCAGCCCCTCTGGCAAACAGGTTCTGGCACACTCCTTCGGCGAAAATTTTCCAATCAATCTTCTGGAGGTCCACTCCCTCGCGCCGGAAGAGGATTTCTCCATCAAGGCCCTCAGCTTACAGGGCCAGACAACCTACGACATCCTCCTCCCCATTCTGGACAGGCGCGGGGGGTATCTTCACCTCGGGATTTCCGGCGAACCGGTGCAACGGGCGATCGCCCAGGTCACAACCCAGGCCCTGATTTCCCTGGCGGTGATGACGATCATCGCCACGTTGATTGCCATTCCGGTTTCTCGCACCATTACCCGGCCGATTGCATCACTGCAACATGCTGTTGAGGCTCTCAAACAAGGGGACAGGAGTTTGCAGGTCGAAATTTCCCAACGTGATGAAATTGGCTTGCTGGGTGAAGCATTCAACGAACTGGTCAAGAATCTAAATGATGTCGAGCACAGGCTGGCCTCTCAAAGAACTTTTCTGGAAGTCCTGCTCGACAACATCCCCAGCCCGGTGTTCTACAAGGACCTCCAGAAGCGAATGCTCGGATGCAATCGTGCGTTTGCCGACTTCATTGGACTCCCCATCGAAGAGATCGTCGGGAAGCTGCCTGAGAACATGCACCCCCTGGACGCGGCGCGACTCCACATTTCAAAGGATGACGAGTTAATCAAAACCGGAGAGGTCGTCTCCTACGAGTTCACTTTTCAGGTCGATGCAGAGAAACAGCAGACATATCTCTGTCACAAAACCCTTTTTGATGGCGAAGACGGCAAACCTGCCGGGATTATCGGCGTCCTCCAGGACATCACCCAACAGCGTGAAGCGGTCCGGCTGAAGAGCGAGTTTGTCTCAACCATGGCGCACGAGTTCCAGACGCCGCTTGCGACCATTCTCGGCTACTCGGAACTGATTAATGACAATATTCTCAAAGGGAGGCAGAAAGAAGAGGCCCAAGCCCTGATCGCCGAAAAAGCCGAGTACCTCACCCACATGGTCTCCGAACTGCTCGACCTGTCACGAATTGAAGCCGG
>PKTY01000030.1 GCA_002869725.1 Desulfuromonas sp.
GGACCTGGTCGAGGTAGTTCGCATGCGCGTTAGTCGCCTGACGCAGGCCGGCGTCCGCTGCGGCCTGGCCTGCGCGACGCTTCGCCTGGTTGAAGGGCAGATTGAAACTGACGCCGACGCTGACAAAGTCCGCCCCGTCAACAGCGTCCATATCGCCGCCATCCCGGAAACGGTAACCGGCCCAGACGGTGAAGTCCGACTTTTCATCCAGAACCGCCAGGCGCTTTTCATGGCGGTATTGCTGAATTAAGGCCTGGTAGGCGGTCAGCATGGGCCGGTTCTTTTCTGCCAGGAGGCCTGCGGCTGTCGCGTCTGGCAGGTTCTGATGATTGTCTGGCAGAGGAGCCCCGGCCTGTAGTTGCAGTGGCGTCGAGGCGGTCAAAGTTTCCAGTTCCGCCAGGAGACTGGCCTGCTTTTGTTGCTCCACCAAGATACGGTCAAACAGCCGGGTCAACTGCTGTTGGGCTTGTAACAGCTGACGCTGCGACGCGCGACCCGTCGCGTATTGTGCCTCAAGAGTTTTCACCAGGCCGTCCAGCAGGCCACGGTTCTCTGTCAGGATGTCCAGAACCTCCTGTTGGAGCTGGTAACGGTAATAGGCATCCTTCACCTGACGAGCGACCTGTAACTGTTTCTCGCCATACAGGCCTTTTTGCCAGAGTGCCTTCTGCTCCTGTATTTTGCCGCGCAGGGCCAGCTTGCCGGGGAAGGGCAGCTTATGGGTGAGGCGCACCTCCGCGCCGGTCATCGGGGTTCGGTCAAAACGTGGAGAATCGACGGGGAGGTTCAGCAGGGCGAGGGAGAGGACTGGATCGTCCAGGCTGTGCGCCGGCAAAATGCCGTGAGTCGAGCGTTGCCACTCGGCCTCGGCGGCCAGCAGGGATGGATTGTTCTGGAGGGCCGTCTGAATCAGACGCTGCAACTCGGTTGTCTCCGCCAGACTTGCAGACGGCAACAAACTGTTGAGACAGAGCAGCACACCCAGCAGGGCCATACACAGGTACTTCATTCCCACGTCGATCTCCACGTTGTAGATTGACGCCCCGTTCGGGGTCAGTATCGTGTTTAGACCTATAGAGTACTCACGAGTCGTGCCAAGTGGAGCTTTGTTGTGATTTCAGAATGTTACGTGTGGAGAGTGGTGCGTAGACAAGGAGATTCTGCAGACTATTCCGCAGGGACTGTAGAATAGTCGACAGTTTTGATGGAGACAGAAAGTTGCTTTACATGTTCGAATCAGTTGCCAATGTAAAGTCGGGAGTTTTTGCCCAAAGGAACCCTCTCCGTTATCTCTGGGCCCTTTGGAAGATTCCGTATGGAAACCGCTTGTCGCGGCAACTATGAGCGATGAAGCGACACAGGTGGACTATGATTGATTAAAGGGGACTCTGCCAAGAAGAGAGAGGGGTGGGCTGAGAACATTTGTCCATACGTTATTCGTGCATCGCAACGACCCCCGTGCCGCCGTAATCACTGTTTTTTACAATCCTGCCAACAAAGGGTGAGGTCATCGCGTGGACCAAGGCGCTATAATTTAGCTGGAACGCCACTTCCGAGCCGACCGGCAGTTCGCCGCTGTTGGACACGACAATGAGGTGGTCGCTGCTGGCCCCCAAAATCTCGATTCCAGCTGGGGGAGTCAGGCCATGTAGATCGGTGTCCTGACGCCCTATTGCAAGAATTGATTGCGAGACTAAACCCCGAGCGACAACAGGTGATGCCTCTCCGAATGCAGTTTGTGCGATCGTGCCCGATGGTTGTGATGGCTTGACCTTTGTTTCGATTACTTCGGCGACAAGTGTGAAGGCATCGGTAAAGAGGTTGTTGATCGGTTGGCGATGAAGGGTCTCACAGCCGAGCAGGATTGCCTCACCCAGGCGGAGATCGTTGATCCTTCCAGTCTCCGCACCACTCAGTGCCCATTCCAGATTCGCCGAGTTCCCGCCCGATATAATCTCCAGCTTCAGATCGAATGTTGTCTCAATTAAATCTGCAAGTGCGGAGAGCTCGTTCATGTTCCTGCTGTCTGGAGAGACTCCGCATCGGCAGGCGAGGTTA
>PKTY01000218.1 GCA_002869725.1 Desulfuromonas sp.
GTCGAGCTCAACGAGGCTGCCGACCTTGCCATCGTCTCCTGCGGCGGCCACCCCAAGGACATCAACTTCATCCAGGCCCACAAGGCCCTTGACTACGGAGTGCAAGCCGTCAGGCCCGGCGGAACCCTGATCCTACTCGCCGCCTGCCCGGATGGCTTCGGCAACCCGACTTTTTTCGACTGGTTCAATTACGAAGATCTCGACGTTTTCGAGAAAGCGCTGCGCTCACGCTATGAGATCAATGGCCAGACGGCTTATGCCACCCTCGCCAAGGCCCGCAGCTGGCGGGTGATTCTGGTCAGCGAGTTCAGTCGTGAGCAGACCGAACGAATGGGGATGGAGAAGGCTGATTCCCTTGATGAAGCGTTGCAGATGGCACACAAACAGCTGCCGGCTGATCCAGACGTGGTCGTCATTCCGGATGGCGGGATGATTTTGCCGGTTATACACACGAAGCAAGACGTGTGATTGCCAAGCCCTTCGTAAAAGAACGGATATCGCTGATCCCTTCCAGGATGTCGGCGAGGTAACCATCGACAACGCGATCAGCTGACATAACGCACTTCATCCAGGATACGCCTGCCGATATGGGGTTTCAGGGCATTGCGTGTAACGAGATCTACTTTTGCACCGAGAATCTGTGAGACGATTTTCCATTTCCACGAATTTGAACAACCCGATCGGGCGAATGAACTCGAGCAACAGGTTGATATCGCTACCGGGCCGCTGCTCAGCAAGTCGCCGAACTGGACCCCCTTTTTCGCATGGCAGCTTGAGCAGAACCAGCGCCGCTTCGAGAGGCTTGCCGGCGAATCTCACTTACCCGTCAGCACCCATTCGCCGCGCCATCCGGCCGGTGCTGTCAACCCCATGGATCCAAGTCGTTTGAGGTAGGCGCGGGCGGGCGAATCGATGGCGCTGATTTTCGCGAAAACCTGCCGGGCCCGTTCAAAATCTCCTGCATAGTAGGCAGCAAGGCCATCCGCAAACAGGTCGAGACGTCTTTGCAACTCCTGATCATTTCGATCAGTCATGGCTTCATAGACCGTCACCGCCTGTTGACGTCCAACCACCACCAGCCTCCCCAGTTCGCGAAACTGGATTTTTGAGTCGCTCACCTGCTGTCGAGTCGCCGCCGAGACCAGAGTCCAAGTCCCGAACTGCTGGTTGGCTCCTTCCAGCCGCGACGCCAGGTTGACCGCGTCACCGAGCATGCTGTAATCGAACCGGCTGCGCGACCCCATATTGCCAACGACAGCCGGTCCGGTATGCAAGCCGACCCGCATCCGAAGGCCGTCACCGACGACAGCACTCTGCTCTGAGCGTATCCGTTCAAGGCTCTCCTGGCAACGTAAGGCAGCACGGACCGCACGCTCGGCATGGTCTGCAATCGCGACCGGTGCGTTCCAGAAGGCGACAATAGCATCCCCGACAAACTTGTCGACCGTTCCACCTTCCTCCTGGATGATATCGACCATCTCGGAAAGATAGTCGTTAAGAAAAGCGGTCAATTTCTCCGGCGCTAGCCTTTCGGAAAAACGGGTGAAGCCCTGCAAGTCTGAAAAAAACATGGTCAGGGTTCGCGACTCGCCTCCGAGACGCAGCTGATCGGGGTTGGCCAGCAACTGGTCGACTACCACCGGACTGAGATACTGGCGAAACGCCGATTTAAGAAAGCGCTTCTGCCGTCCTTCCACGGCATAATTACCGGCAAGAGATAGAATGGTCACGACCCAGACCGTGATCTGCGGCCCGGCAAGGGGGAGCCAATACCCACAAACAAAACCAAGCACCCCCCCACCAAAAACCGCCAAAGAAGCGACAAAACCGAGGAGGAGACAGCTAAGGGGGCGACTCATGTGAGTCGCCAATAGAGCCATCAACATGGCGAGGCCGATGATCAGTGCAAAGTCGAGATATACTGGTGGCTCACGGATAAAATCCCCGGACAGTGCATTGTCGAGCAGGGTCGCGTGGACCTCAATGCCGGGGAAGCTGCCAGATATCGGCGTCTGGCGCAGGTCGTAGAGTCCAGGAGCCGTCATGCCGACAAA
>PKTY01000065.1 GCA_002869725.1 Desulfuromonas sp.
CTCGGCATGCTGGAGAACGACCCGACCCTGGCCAGGCCGGTATGTAACGGTTCCAGTTTGCTGCGGGTGCAGGTCGCATACGGGGTTTTGCACGAACAGGTACGTTGCCCTGCCGACCTGTTGCGCCGGCGTACGCCGCTGGCGCTGGCACCGGGACGGGGGCTCGATGAACTGGATGCGGTCAGCGAGCAGATGGCCCGCATGCTTGCCGCTGACGGGCAGGTGCGTCTGAGCTGGCAGGATGATTATCGGCGCCAAACTGAGATCAATAACGACATAGAGAACTCAAATAAATAGAGGAGTGATCGGCATGGAAATGACAGTCAAGCGGGGCAGTGCCCTCAAGCAACGGGGAGCGTGCGTTATTTTAGGGGCCTTTGAGGGGAAGCGGCCCGGCAAGGAGTTGCTCGAACTCGACCAGGCGCTAGATGGTGCGCTGACCAGGGCCTGGCAGCAGCAGGGATTTACCGGAGCGGCACAGCAGGTACTGCTGCTCCATGCCCCGGCTACGCTGGCCGCCGAGCGGGTGCTGCTGGTCGGTCTCGGCAAGGCCCGTGAAGCCAACCTCGAAGGGTTGCGGCTGGCGGCGGCGAGCGCCGTACGGCAATTGCAGGAGCGTCGCATCAGCAGCTGTGCGGTGGCGCTGGCAGAGTGTGTGGTCCCCAGGAGCAGCGTGGCCGAGCGTTTCGCTGCGGTAGCCGAAGGGATGCTGCTGGCCGACTATCGCTTCGACCTCTACCGCACCGAGGAGATCGATAAGTTGCCGCCGACACTTGCACGGGCGGTACTCCTGGTGACACAGGGTGACGACCAGATTGCGGCCGCGACCGCCATCGAGAAGGCTCAACATCTGCTGCGCGGGGTCTGTTTCGCCCGCGACCTGGTCAACGAACCGGGTAACGTCAAGTCGCCGCAGCACCTCGCCGAGCGCGCCCGGCAGATGGCCGACGAGGTCGGGCTGGCCTGCACGATCCTCGACAAGCCGGCCCTGGAAAAAGAGAAGATGGGGGCCCTGCTCGGTGTAGCGCAGGGGAGCGAGCGCGAACCGCGCCTGATCGTTCTCGAGCATCGCGGTGGCAAGAAAGGGGAGGCGCCGGTCGCCCTGGTCGGCAAGGGGGTGGTGTTTGACGCCGGCGGCATTTCACTCAAGCCGGCCGAAAAGATGGACGAGATGAAGATGGATATGGCTGGCGGGGCGGCGGTGCTCGGCACCCTGTTTGCGGCGGCGCTGCTCGATTTGCCGTTGAACCTGGTCGGCGTCGTACCGGCGGTGGAGAATCTCCCTTCCGGCACGGCGATCCGTCCCGGGGACATTCTCACCACCCTCTCCGGTACCACCGTTGAAGTGTTGAATACCGACGCCGAAGGACGCCTGATCCTGGCCGATGCCCTGACCTACGTCCGACGCTTCGAGCCGCGCACTGTCATCGATCTGGCCACCCTCACCGGCGCCTGTATTATCGCCCTGGGGCACCACGCGGCCGCAGTACTCGGCAGTGATGAGCGCCTGGTGCAGAAGCTGCTCAAGGCGGGTGAGCGCAGCGGTGAAAAGCTCTGGCAGCTGCCTCTGTGGGCGGACTACAGTAAGCAGATCAAGAGCGAGGTGGCCGATATCAAGAATATTGGCGGCCGCGCGGCGGGCACGATTACTGCCGCGGCTTTTCTGCAGCATTTCACCAGGGATCTCAGCTGGGCGCATCTCGACATCGCCGGTACCGCCTGGGCCGATTCGACCAGACCCTGCTACCCGAAGGGGGGGACCGGCGTCGGGGTCCGGCTGCTGATTGAATACCTCAAAAGCGTTAGCAAATAGGGATTACAAAAAGGGGTTTAGACCGGCAACGCCCCGGCTCCGGCCGGGGCGTTGCCGTGCCGGCTTTCCCCTTGACATCACCGGGGACTGTTGCTAACTTGCTCGTTTGGTAAAGTCCCTGATTAGCGCCCGTTTTCGGGTGTTGTCGAATCATTCTGGAATGATAAATGAAAGTTCTCGTTGCCGATAAATTTGCCATGGAGGGCCTGCGCGTTTTTGAAAACGCCGACGGTATCGAA
>PKTY01000423.1 GCA_002869725.1 Desulfuromonas sp.
GGCAAAGCGCTGGTAGTCGTCACGAATAGCCTCGAAGCGAGCCTGGTCGTAGCCGACCAGATCCATTTTGTTGACCGCCAGAACCACCTTGCGGATACCGACCAGGGAGACCAGGTAGCTGTGGCGGCGGGTCTGGGTCAGTACCCCCTTGCGGCCATCGACCAGGATCACCGCCACCGCCGCCGTCGAGGCGCCGGTCACCATGTTGCGGGTGTACTGCTCATGTCCCGGGGTGTCAGCAACAATGAACTTGCGCTTGTCGGTGGAAAAAAAACGGTAGGCGACATCGATGGTAATCCCCTGTTCGCGCTCGGCCTGCAGACCGTCGAGGAGCAGGGCGTAATCGATCTCTTCGCCCTGGGTGCCGACGCGCTTGCTGTCGGCGGCCAGAGCGGCCAACTGGTCTTCGAAGATCAGCTTGGAGTCCCAGAGCAGCCTACCGATCAGGGTGCTCTTGCCGTCATCGACGCTGCCACAGGTGATGAATCGCAACAGCGACTTCTCTTCCTGGGACTTGAGGTAGGCATGGATGTCACTGGCAATGAGATCCGATTGATGAGCCATCAGAAATACCCCTCTTGCTTCTTCTTCTCCATCGACCCGGCCTGATCGTAGTCGATCAGCCGCCCCTGGCGCTCGGAGGTCTTGGTGAGCAGCATCTCCTGAATGATCTCCGTCAGAGTGTCCGCCTCCGACTCGACCGCTCCGGTCAGCGGGTAACAACCCAGCGTGCGGAAGCGCACCGACTTGCGCATCGGTTCTTCGCCTGGGTAAAGGGGAATGCGCTCGTCATCGACCAGGATCAGCAGGCCGTCGCGCTCGACCACCGGCCGCACCGCCGCGTAGTAGAGGGGGACAATTGGAATCTTTTCCAGGTAGATGTACTGCCAGATGTCGAGCTCGGTCCAGTTCGACAGCGGAAAAGCGCGGATACTCTCGCCGGGGCTGACGCGAGCGTTGTAGAGGTTCCACAGTTCGGGGCGCTGGCTCTTGGGATCCCAGCGGTGAGTGGCGGTGCGAAACGAGAAGATCCGTTCCTTGGCCCGCGACTTCTCCTCGTCACGGCGCGCGCCACCGAAAGCGGCGTCGAATTTATATTTATCGAGGGCCTGCTTGAGACCCTCGGTCTTCATGACGTCGGTATAGAGCGCCGACCCGTGGGTAAATGGCGACACCTCCTGCCGAAGACCGTCCTGATTGGTGTAGATCAGCAGGTCGAAGCCGTGTTCGCTGGCCATACGGTCGCGAAACTCGGTCATCTCCCGAAACTTCCAGGTGGTGTCGATATGCATCAGCGGGAACGGCAGCTTGGCCGGGTAGAAAGCCTTCAGCGCCAGATGCAGCATCACCGACGAGTCCTTGCCGATGGAGTAGAGCATCACCGGGTTGTCAAACTCGGCGGCCACCTCGCGGATGATGTGAATACTTTCCGCCTCAAGCTGGCGCAAGTGGGTCATGTTCAGTTTCACGTACAGAATCCCTTTATGGTGTCGAGCATTTCAAGGCTTGGCCGTCCTTGATCGGCGAGAACGGTCGCACGATTCAAAGAAGAGGGGGGTCGACCCGAAAGGGTCTGTCCGGCTCACCTCACCCCCGCGAGTCCAACCGCAACATAGCCGCAACCAGAACCGGTCGTCAACCCGGAACCTGATGGCGCAGATTAGCATAATTGCCTAGGCTTGACTATTGAGCTCGGGCTAAAAACTCCCCCCGCCAAGCGCCTTGTAGAGAGTAGCCAGGTTGGTCAACCGGGCCAAACGGGTGACAATCAGATCCTGTCGGGCGTTGTAGAGAGCACGCTGAGAATCGAGGACATTCAGATAGCTGTCGACTCCCTGCTGGTAGCGGGCCTGAGAGAGACGATAGCTCTCGGCATCGGCATCGGCAAGGGATTGCTGGGCCTCGAGTTGTTGGTCGATGGTACCGCGCTGAGCCAAAGCATCGGCCACCTCCCTGAAGGCGCTCTGAATCGCCATTTCATACTGGGCGAGGGCGATGTCACGGTCGAGATTGGCCACGTTCAGCCTGGCCCGGTTGCTCCCAGCGTCGAAGATCGGCAGGGTCATCTGGGGAACAAAAAGCCAGGCCCAGGATCCGGACTGGAAGAGGCCGGAGAGCTGATCGCTGCCCGTACCGACAGAACTGGTCAGAGCGATGCGGGGGAAAAAGGCGGCACGGGCCGCTCCGATATTGGCGTTGGCGGCCTGAAGCCGGTGTTCAGCCTGGAGGATGTCGGGTCGGGCGAGCAGCACCGTTGAGGGGAGTCCGGGGGCAAGATCCTGCAGCGCAGCGGCTTGCGATGTGAGGGCCACAGGGAGCAGGTCGGCATCGAGTGGCGCTCCGACCACCAGGGTCAGAGCGTTGACATCCCGAGCAACCAGACTGGTGAGACGGGCAATGTCGACCCGTGCTGCCTCAACACTGGTTCGGGCCTGGTTGAGGTCGAGAGCCGAAGCAACGCCGGCATCGAAGCGGCGCTTGACCAGATCGTAGGCAGACTGTTGGTTGGTCAGGGTCTCTTTAGCGAGCCGCAACCTCTCGCTGTCTGCGGCAAGGGTCAGGTAGCCGACAGCCACCTCCGAAATCAAGCTGATCTGCATGCTGCGCCGGGCCTGCTCGGTGGCCAGATACTGCTCCAGAGCCTGATCCTTGAGGCTGCGCACCCGGCCAAACAGGTCGAGTTCATAAGCGCTGAAGCCGAGGCTGGCGTCGTACTGGTGCACAGTTACAGACTCTCCGGAGCCGGAGAGATCCTTGGCCAGGCGCTGACCGCGGCCACTACCGGTGGCGTTGATCCTCGGCAAAAGGCCCGAACTCTCTATGCGGTACTGGGCCCGGGAGCGCTCGATATTGAGTGCTGCAACACGCAGGTCACGGTTATTCTCCAACGCCCGGGCGATCACTGTCTGCAACTTCGGGTCGACGAAGAAGCTTTGCCACCCGACCTCGGCCGCAGTCGGTTCCGATGGTTTCACTGCCGTCTGGTAGGCGGCGCCCGCAGGCCAGGCATCGGCAACCGGGGCGGCCGGGCGCTCATAACGCGGGGCCATGGTGCAACCGGCGACAAGCAAGGTCAGGATAAACAACAAAAATCTCTTGTGAATCATGTCAGTCTACCTCCAACGTGGCCAGCTTTGCTTCGGCGCTGGCGACGGAATAGGCTTTGGTTTTGTTCATCGCCGGTCTCCTTCGTCTCTGGAAATCGGCCAAAAACCGCCTCGATAAATTTGGCCTCTAGATGGTCTATTCAGACATGGGCATCGCCGAAGGTCAACTCTCCCTCAACTGTCCGATGCCGGATCATGACATATAGCAGCCACCCGTAAAAAATCAGCACGCCCCCCAGAACAACCGGGCCCGGGATGTAGCCGATCGCAGCGTTATGCAGAAATTCTGCCCCCGAGTGAACGAACTCCACATCTCCGGTTCTCGGTTGCAGCACCGCGGTGGTCGTTTTCAGCAGCCAGGCTCCCAGCAGGACCAAAAATATCCAGCAGTAGTTGCGTGTCAGGCGTCTCGCCATCGCCTGGCGTCGACCAATGGTAAACTTGGGGTGCCGTAATGTTTCCGCAAGTTCGGCTGCCCAATCGCGGGAGAGCGTCTGTTGTTCGGGGTCAAAAAACGCACTGTAGTAGTTGCGCTCCAGCAGGCGAACGCGTGTTCGAAAAAGATGAAAGAAACGATATCGTCGCGACTCGATCTGGAGAAGCACAAAGACTAAGACCATTGCAAAGATGAGCACGCTGTGGTGGGCACTGACCGTGGCCAGGGTAATGGAAAGCATGGCGGTTACAGCACCGATGGCCCAGTTCGTGGTGCGATCGAGACGGTCGCGCCAGCTCATCATGCGCGCCATTTCTCCCCGATAGTAGTGGGCCAGGGTGGTAATATCGTCCTTTGCCTGCACAGGAAACCGCAACGAGGAGCCTTGTTCGAAACTGTCAGCCCGGCCAGCGGTGGTATTCCTGCTGTTGGTTTCCTGTCCTTCATTCATCGTCGCTCACCACAGGTGCTTTCGTTCTGCTCATCGCGCCAACCCTAAATTGCTCCCAAAGAAATCTCGCTGTTCCCCCGATTGTCGCACCTTCTTGGCCATGATGCAAAGTTACACCTGGGTGTTCAGGAGCCACCGACAGCAGTCTCCGATTCTTCTTTGCTCATAACTTCTGCACATAGCAGAGCCCAATGGAAAGTCAAGCTTGAGCAAAAGAATTGTTTCTGTAAACGCCATAAACTATTCAATTTGGTTTTCATTATTTTTATGTCACATTGGGGTGAGTCCGGTTGAGCCGGCTGAGTCTGTAACGCCATGGAGTCAGTGATGATAAGTCTTCCCACCCCCCCCAATCCCCATGCGATGGCGGTGCTTGGCCTTGCCGTTTTCGCCATGCTGCTCTTTACACGAAAGAACCTGCCGCTGGAGACGGCAAGTTTTATCATTCTGATTTCCTTGGCTGTCGGGTTTGAACTGTACCCTTTTCCTGTCGATGGGCAAGCCCTGCCTTCCATCTATTTTTTTCATGGTTTCGGCCACGAGGCGCTGATTGCCGTTTGTGCCCTGATGGTTGCGGGACAAGGGGTCGTCCGTACCGGGGCCCTGGAACCAGTCGGGCGGGGGCTCGCCCGGTTATGGAAAATCAGCCCGGCCGCTTCTTTGCTTATCACCCTGTTAATCGCCGCGTTGATCAGCGCTTTTATCAATAATGTTCCCGTGGTGGTCCTACTTCTGCCGATCCTGATCAGCGTCTCAATCCGCACCAAGATCAGGGCGTCTACCGTCCTGATGCCGATGGGGTTTGCCACCCTGCTTGGCGGCACCTGTACCACCATCGGCACATCAACCAACCTGCTGGTGGTGACCGTTGCCAGCGACATGGGGCTCAGGCGGATAGAAATGTTCGACTTTCTTCTTCCTGCTGCCGTCGCCGGGGCGGTCGGAATCGCCTATCTCTGGCTGGTCGTGCCACGGATCATCCCGGAACGCAAGCTGGCCCTGGCCGACTCATCTCCGCGTGTTTTTATCGCGCATCTGGCAATTCCAGAAGAGAGTTCGCTCACTGGCAAAACCCTTGCGGATGCGATCCAGAAAGTTGGCGGCGGAATGAAAGTCAGAGGTGTCAAGCGCGGCACCGACAATCTCATTATGCCGCTTCCGAGTGTGGTTCTACGGGCCGGTGATCAACTGATCATCCGCGACACGCCGGAACGCCTCAAGGAGATTGAAACTGTCCTTGAAGGGGCACTCTACCAGGACGGGAACCTCGGTGAGCCGATCAACGACGACCATCCTCTCAAAGCAGAAGATCAACAGATTGCCGAAATCGCTGTGATCCAAGGTTCGCCTCTGCGGGGCAAGACCTTCAGCGAGATAGGGTTCTCCGGCCGCTATGGAATTATCATCCTGGCGATCCACAGGGCCGGGAAGAGGCTCCAGAAGGGGATTGACTCGATCAGCACTGTCCGCTTGCAGGCTGGGGACATCCTTTTGGTCCAGGGCCCACGGGAACAGATTGCCAACCTGAAGAAAGAAAAAGACCTGCTGGTGCTCGATGCCACGGTCGACCTCCCTTATACGAGGAAGGCCCCCCTGGCCCTACTGATCATGCTGGCAATTGTTGTCACGGCCGCTTTAGGCTGGATGCCGATTGCCATCAGCGCCTCATGTGGCGCCCTCGCCATGATCGTCTTTGGCTGTCTGAGTTGGAGCGACGCGACCAAGGCTTTGAGCACACAGGTGATTATGATCGTTGTCGCCAGCTTGGCGATGGGGTCGGCGTTACTAAAGACCGGCGGTGCTGATTATCTGGCCGAACTGTTTCTCAGTCTCTCGGGGGGAGCAACGCCGGCGGTTATGCTCAGTGGCCTGATGTTGCTGATGGCGATACTGACCAATGCGGTCTCAAATAATGCGACGGCAGTGATGGGGACTCCCATCGCCGTTTCCATTGCCCTACAGATGGGACAACCGGCCGAACCTTTTGTGTTGGCCGTCCTTTTCGGAGCCAACTTGAGCTTTGCAACGCCGATGGCCTACAAGACGAATCTGCTCGTTATGAACGCTGGGGAATATACCTTTAACGATTTTCTGCGTGTCGGCATCCCATTGGTTCTGATTCTCTGGGGCACCTTGTCTTGGCTTTTACCAAACCTTTATGGGCTTTAAATCGACAGGCACTATCTTTCGAGGACACGGTCAAGCACAGCTGCGGCCAGGGACAGGTCATAAAGGGCCTTGATCTGCTCATTACGGGCCCGGGTCAAAAACTCCTGGGCGTCGAGAAGGTCGACGGTGGTAGCAACCCTTGCCTTGTAGCGATTTTCATTAACCCGGTAGTTTTCCTCTGCATGTGCTACAGCCGTCCGGGCTGTTTCAAGATTGCCACGAGCAACCCGAAGCTCTTCAAGGGCTTCCTGAAGCTGCAGGGTCAACAGGTCCTCGGTGACCTTGATTTCGCGACGCTTGGCACTGATCTCATGCTTGCGGCTGGCGAGTTCGTAGCGGGTATCAAAGCCGCTGAAGAGCGTCCAGCTTGCCTCAACCATCGTCCGTTTATCGCTGTCGTAGTCGATATCACCATTCTCTGGGTATATGCCGTTGCCAAACTCGCCGTAATTGACAACCACATTGATATCAGGCAGCAGGTCGCCACGAACAGCCTTACGGCCCGAGGTGTCAGCTGCGAGCTGGTTCTGCAGGTAACGCAGCTCGCTGCGAGCAGCGAGCATTTCGGTGCGAAGCTCATGCTCAGAAGCAGCCGGTGAGGTCGGAGTGTTCTCAAAGTCCTCGAGATCCTCTTCTTCGTTTATCGGTTGTCCAATCACTTGCGCCAGGACTTTCCCGGCGATACGGAGATTGCCTTCAGCTCTCAACAGGCGCTGTTTGGTCGAGGCAAGCTCCACCTCCACACGCAGCAGATCATTGCGTGCGATCAGACCTTCACGCAGGCGCAGTTCGCTGTTTTTGCGTTGACGCTCGAGCAACTCCACCGACATCTGCTCGGTGCTTACGTTTCTCTGCGCACGCAGATGGTTGATAAACGCCTTCTGGACCTCAAGGACGATATCGGCAGTGGTGCTGTTCAACAGGTCGCTTGCGGCATCGGCCCGGTAATCCCCCTCGGTCATGCGAAACCAGTCGCTAGCGCCGTTGAAGAGGTTGTAGCGGGCAGAGGCAGACACACTGCTCTGATCAAAGGTCGCGTAGCCTTTCTTATCGTCAGAATTCGTGTAGAGGTAGCTGACACTCAGACTCGGCCAAAAGGGAGCCTCGCTCTTGTTGGCCCGAGCCAAGGATGCCTGCTCGAGGGCCTTGTACTGCATGATCTTCGGATTGTTCGTAAGCGCCCGTTGCACCGCCTCGTCCATAGTCAGGGCGAAGGTAGGGAGAACCCCCGTCAGTGAGATGATGAGCAGGAGGAAGAAAGATCTCATGACACAATCTCCTTGCCGGGCTTACGTTTTTCCATACGGATGACGAATACCAGAATTGCCGGAATGACGAAAACCGTAAAGATCGTTGAAACAGCCAGGCCACCGAGGATGACACTGCCCAGGCCGCGGTAGAGCTCAGTTCCGGCTCCGGGGATCAGCACCAGTGGCAGCATTCCGAAGATACTTGTCGTCGCGCTCATGTAGATCGGCCGCAAACGACTACGTGTCGACTCCAGGACGGCCTCAGTGTAGTCCATGTCGTTATTGTGAAAATTGTTCAGCGCTTGGTGAACGATCAGGATTGCGTTGTTGACGACAATGCCGATCAGAATAACGAAGCCGAGCATCGTCAGCACGTCCATCGGTTGTTGAGCGATAAAGATGTTGAGCAGCTTCAGGCCAATGAAGCCACCGGCGCCGGCCAGCGGAACGGTGAGCATAATAATCAATGGGTAGATGAAGTTGCCGAACAGAGAGGCCATGAGCAGGTATGCGATCATAATCGCCAGCAGGAAGTCCCATTGCAGCACCTCGCGGGTTTCAACCAGCTTGTCAGCGGCGCCGCTCATCTCCACCTGAAGTCCTTCGAGCAGTCCCATATTTTTAACAGCCGGGATCACCTGTTGTTCGATAATCTCCATCGCTGTCTGCAGGGGCATACTTTTCGGCGGTGTCACCTGCAGGGTCACCGTGCGGTCCCGCTCCAGGTGACGGATCAAGGCCATGCCGGTGGTCTGCTGCAGGTCAGCCAGGGATGAGACCGGAACCAGATTGCCACCCGGAGTGACCAGAGGTGCTTGATAGAGTTGCTCAGGAGTCTGTATCTCTTCATCGGCGGCCTTGAGGATCAGGTCGATCTTCTTTTTCCCTTCCTGCTTGAAATCACCGACCACTCGGCCGTCCATCAGCACATCCAGGGCTGTGCCCAGATCGCGGGTACTCATGCCGTTGGCTTTGAGCCGGTCGCGGTCCGGCACAAGGCGAGCCTCCGGGTAGGTAAGCTCGATGGACGGGACCGGTCTCACTTGGCTGTTCTCAATCTGGCTACGGATCATGCCAAACATAGTGCCGGAGGCTGCGACGATCCGGTTCAGGTCGTTACCACTGACGTTGAGTTTGATCGCCCGCCCTTCGCCGAGTCCAGATTCGAATACTCCCGGTTGCAGGCTGACACCGTACATTCCGGGAATACTGTAAATCAACCGAGTAAAGAAGGGCAGCAATTCGCTGGCCTTGTCAAAGTGTTCGCTGATCGCGCCGGCGATCATGAATCCTTCTGTGCCAACGTAGAACATATTCTTGATCGCCGGTACGTCGTCGATATCAACGCCGATATGCGGCTTGGCCATGGTGAAGAAACGGTTACCGATGTCGACTCGCTCGGCGGTTGAAAGCCCAGGTGGCGGAACCAGGATATTGAGCACCAGGTTGCGGTTGCCCTGCGGCAGGTATTCCATCTTCGGCGTCAGCAGGTAGGCACTGGCGAAAGCGACCCCGATCAGCAACGTCAGGGTCGCCAGACGGGTCAGCCAGTTACGAATCGCTAGAGAGACCAGCCCCATCAGGGATGAAGATATCCGCTGCCCGATCTGGTCGAGCAGCGGGAACTGCTTGTCCGTTTTCCCCTCTTTCATACGGAACAGTCGGTAGGAGAACATAGGGATCACCGAGACAGAGACAAACAGGCTCAGAGAAACGGCCGCAACCACGGCGATGGCAATGTCGCGAAAGAGCTGACCGGCTTCTTCCTGGATGAAGACCACAGGCAGAAAGACCGCCACGGTCGTGATGGTTGATGCGAGAACTGCTCCCCAGACCTCCTTAGTGCCATCCAACGCCGCGTCAAAGGCTTTCTTGCCCATCTGCCTGTGTCGATCGATATTCTCAATGACAACGATCGCGTTATCGACCAACATACCGACGGCAAAGGCGATGCCCGCCAGACTGACCACGTTTAAGTTGCGACCGAGTAAATCGAGGAAGATGAAGGTGCCGAAGATACTGATCGGGATGGCCGTGGCGACGACGATGGTCGAGCGGAGGCTGCGCAAGAATATGAGTAGTACACAAATCGCCAGCAGACCACCGAAGAAGATGTTCTGTTTGATCTGGTCAATGGCGCCGTTAATGTAGAAGCGCTGATCGTAGACCCAGTCGAGATAGATCCCTTCCGGCGCCAGTTTGTTCTCGTTTAGCCAGTTGTACTGCTCCTCAACCAAGCTGGTCATCTCCAGAATATTGGTTCCCGCTTCGGGACTCACACCAATCGCCAGCCCAGGAATCCCGTTGTGCAGAACCACCGAGGTTTTCTTGGCAAAACCGGGACGGATCTCGGCCAGGTCTCCGAGATGGACCCTCTGTTGGCCGGTGGAGCGCAGGACCACCTCGGCGATATCTGCAGGCGTTTTGAACTCACCGGTGGTACGGATACGAAAATCCCGGCGTCCAACGCCCAAGGTGCCGGCGGAGACGTTGATGTTTTCCCCCTGGATGGCGGCGATCACTTCATTAATCGTCAGGCGGTAGGCGGCTAGCTTTTCCGCGCTGATAACGACATGCATTTCCTCCTCGGTGCCGCTACCGATGAACAGGTCAGAAACGCCCTTGACTCGCTCGATGTATTGGCGCACCTCGTTTTCGAAGAAAGTCCGGTAACTCTGCACCGTCCGTTCATTGCCTTCGGCGGTCTTGAGGATCATCCAGATCACCGGCGAGGCGGTCGCTCCAGAGGCATTGACCACCGGGTTGTCGACGCCTGCAGGGTAGGAGGGGACTTCGTTGATCTTATTGGAGACCCTCAGCAGGGCTTCTTCAACGCTGGTGCCGACTTTGAACCGTAGCGTAACACTGCCACGGCTGTTACGTGCTTCGCTCTCCATCTCGATCAGGTCTGGCAACCCTTTCAGGGTGTCCTCCTGCTCCTCGATGATCTCGCGTTCGATCTCGTAGGGAGTGGCGCCGCGCCAGGTGGTGGTGACCTGAATCTCCGGCTCTATAACCGTCGGACTGAGCTGGTACGGCAGCCGGTTCAGGCTGAGGATGCCAAACATCAGCAGCATAATTATTCCGGCCAGAATGGTGACCGGTTTAAGAATTGAAAAACGGATGATATCCATTTATTGCCTCGATCTGTTGTTCCCGTTAATACGACGTTTGCTCGTCATAACAGGTTGCCTGGGGGGTTTTTCAAAACGCATTGGCTCAAAAAAGGAGGGGCTGGCCATCGCGGATGCGTTCATTGCCCTTGATGACCACTTGCTGCCCCACTTTGAGACCTGTCCCGCTAACCGCGACCTGCATTCCCTGGTAGCCCAGAACCTGAACCGGGATTGCCTTTGCGATTCCTTCTACGGCGAGGAACAGGACATTCTGTCCGGACTGATTGATCACAGCGTCGCGAGGCACCAGTAACCCATCGATTGCCTTTGAGGTTGGCAACATCACACTCGCCTGCATCCCTTCTATCAGGCCGGCTTTATGCTCCACACTGAACTTGGCTGTGAAGGTTCGTGTGGCGATATCCCCTTTCGGGATGATGGTCTTGAATGTCGCCCCCAGGGCCTGATCGCTGATCGTCGCAGAGACGGATCGGCCGTTTTCGAGATGCGGTGTCAGGTTTGCGGGGATATCGACCAGAATCTCGAAGGAGCTGTTGTCGGCGACCTGGGCCACCGTTCCGCCAACCACGACCCATTCGCCGGGTTCGACCAGGGTTTCAATGATGATCCCATCAAAAGGGGCCCGAATGGTCTTCTTCTTCTGCTCGAGAAGAAGTTTGTCGAGCCTGGCTTTGAGGGTGATGTGCAGCTTCTCGTAACGGCTCTGGCTCGTCTGATACGTCTCGTATTCCGTTTCTGCGATCGCATCCTCCTCATAAAGACTGGAGATTCTCTCAAAATCCTTTTTCGCCTTGTCGAGATCGACACGGTTCTGTTCGAAATCCGCCTTGGCGCCCTCGATTTCAGCGCTAAGGATTTCGCCATCGAGCATCACGAGAGGGGTCCCTTTACGAATCCGCTCTCCATCGTCAACCATCACAGCACGGACCAGACCTGGTACCTCGGCAGCGACCTCGGCTGTCCGGGCGTAGTAGGCCGTTCCGACGTATTCAGCCATTGGCTCAGCTTTCCCGGAGGTGACTTCTGCCGTCTCCACCAGCATGGGAGGTGGGCCGCCTCCCTGTTTCTTTTCCTCAGCCGAAACCGCCGGGAAACTTATGAAAATAAATGTTGTGCAGAGGGTAAGTGCATAAACAAAGCGCATAATCTTTACTCCCGATCCCCTGTAAGGAAAATGTCGTGATGTGTTCTGTCATTTCGTCAATAAATTGCTGTTCCGAGGTTATGTTCGAGTAGCCCATGATGATATCCCGGAACCTGATGAAGTGGAGGATCTGCCCGGCAATGCTGCTGATGCATCGTGACACGAACTGCTCGGGCAAGTCCGGCTGCGAGGCTTTGATCGATTGGTGAAGAGCCTTATGAATCGGAATAATCAGTTCACTGGTGACCAGGTCTAAAGCAAGCGCATCGGGGCTGATCTCATGATAGATGATCTGCAACAGGCGCACTCTTAGCGCAGATAACCGATAAAGAGAGTCGCCGTAGCGAAGTAGATCAGGATACCGCTGATATCGTTGGCGGTCTGAACGAAGGGTGTTGAGGCGATGGCGGGGTCGATCCCCATCTTTTTGAAGGTGGCCGGGGCGACCACCCCC
>PKTY01000146.1 GCA_002869725.1 Desulfuromonas sp.
AACGCCTATCTGGCGGAGCTGGAGCATCGTTCAACGGATCTGGACGCACGGATCTACTACCGCCAGCAGGATGAAGACTTCGGCCTCAACCAGCAAAGTGTCAGTGAAAGTGGCACCCGCAAGGTCGGTGCCGAAGCTGATTACCGGGTCAATGAGCGGGTCAAGGTCGGCGGCGAGGTATACCATCAGGACAACCTGGAGACAGATGCCACCCGGGATGTCGCTGAAGCCGACATCAGCTACGGCCGCGACAACTGGAAGGTTCGCGCCGGCTACCGGGAAGCCCGCGATGAATTCGAGAGCGGCGAAGAAGAGCGCTCCAGTCAGGTCCTGGCCGGCGCGGACGTAACCACCATGGATGGCAAGCTGACCCTGCATGCTGACCATGAACAATCGCTCGGAGACAACGACGAAAACAGCGACTTCCCGACCCGCACCGTGCTCGGTGCCGATTACAAGATCAGCGACCGGCTTACCCTGTTTGCCGAGCAGGAATATACCTGGGGCGAAAAGCGACGCACCGAAGGCACCCGGGCCGGGTTCAGCATTCTGCCCTGGACCGGCGGCACCATCAACACCTCGATGGAACGACAGACAAACGAGGATGGCAGCAGGGTCGCCGCTCTGCTTGGCCTGCAGCAGAAGTGGCAGGTCACCGAACGCTGGAGCCTCGATGCCAGTCTTGACCGTAATCAGACACTCAAGGATTCGGGAGGAGAGACCTTCGACAGTGATGCCACCTCGGCAACCAGCGGTGAAGACTACACCTCGGTCTCGGCCGGCAGCAACTTCCGGGGAGAAACCTGGTCGTGGGATAACCGGGTCGAAGTACGCGACGCCGAAACGGACCGGCGCTGGGGCGTCTCGACCGCAGTGATCACAGAAACCGAGCCGGGCGTCGCTTACTCCGGCAAGGCCCAGGTCTTCCTGACGGAAGCCGAAGATGGCGACGACTCCCTCAACGGCGGTGTCCGTTTCGGCCTCGTATTCAGGCCGACTGACAGCCGCTGGATCCTGCTCGATCGGTTCGACTTTTACTTTGATCAGGAAGACGGCAGCAATGACCAGGAGAGTTGGCGTCTGGTCAACAACCTGAACGCTAACTATAAACCGAACCGCAAGTTCCAGGTGGCGCTGCAGTACGGTGTGAAATATGTCAACGAGAAGATCAATGGCCAGAGCTACGACGGCGTGACCGACCTGGTCGGCACAGAGCTACGCTACAACTTTACAAAACGCTGGGACGCCGGCCTGCACGCCAGTCTGCTGCACTCCTGGAACAACAACCAGTTCGATTACAGCGCCGGGATCTCCGTCGGCTATGCCGCCATGACCAATACCTGGGTCAGTATCGGCTACAACCTGTTCGGTTTCGAAGACGAAGACTTCTCCTCGGCTCACTATACCGCGCAAGGGCCGTTTATCCGCTTCCGGGTCAAGTTTGATCAGCAGTCGGTGCGGGAGGCGGCGGAGTGGTTGAACCGGTGATTGCGGTTCAACCAACTTTTCCTTTCTTACACTTAAACTCTTCAAGTCGGCGGGTCGCGTCCCGCCAGACGCCTTACTCTTTTGCTGGCTCAAAAGAGTAAGCAGAAAAAAGCCTTAAAGTCCCCTGGCAGGGGGCATGCGCGGACTTGTACGGAGTCAACAGTCCCTTCTGCCGTTGCTCATTTAACTTACCTGCTGCTACATAACACAGGCGAGCGTGGCCCATCCCTCTAGGGCCACTTATTCTTGCTGCCGTTGCTTTTTACACCCTCTTCGGATAACAACAACCGCTCTCGCTTATTTCAAACAGCCACGCAGCAAGAAGGTGGGCCTTGAAGGAGAAAGGCCCACCAAAGGGTGGCAACACCACTGATGGTCGAGATCCATTGACGTGCTGTTCGCAAACAGTACACCTTACCCTGACAAACCTGAGCCTATAAAAGCCTTTTTCTGCATACTCTTTTGGGCTCGCAAAAGAGTATGTCGGCTGGCGGGACGAAACCCGCATCAAACTCCCCCTCTTGACACCCCGTCAAAGTACGATAAATTTTAT
>PKTY01000402.1 GCA_002869725.1 Desulfuromonas sp.
AAATATGCCTTTCCACCTGATCGTGGACCCATGACGCGCGGCATTCCGACGGGGTACGCAGCCCCACCACTCAATGAGCACATTGCACAGTCATCCGAAGATCCTCCTGTATGGCCATCTGCAGAAGGGAGTGTCAGAGGCTATGAATTCTCCCCTCTGTATAAATCGGTTCCCAAGGCGGTCGCAAATGATCAGAAACTGTATGAGCTGCTTGCGCTCGTTGATGCTATTCGGGATGGGCGAAAGCGGGAACGTAATCTGGCAATCAGCGAGCTGAGTAAGAGATTGGGGATTGCATCATGACGAATATCGCTGCTGCAAACCTGGCGATGATTCATCATGTTGCTGTCCATCTCGGCGAGTGGGTCGACCAAGTTGTTTTTACAGGCGGTGCGGCAATCGCTCTGCTCATTACAGATCCTGCGGCAGGTGATGTCAGGCAAACAATAGATGTTGATGTCATTGTGGAGGTGACCACAACAGCAGAATATCATCGCCTGGCTGGGCAGCTCCGTGATTTAGATTTTTCGGAAGATTCAAGTGAAGGGGCGCCTTTGTGCCGTTGGCTGATTGGCGGTGTCAAGGTGGACATTATGCCCATTGACGAAGCATCGCTTGGCTTCAGTAATCGTTGGTATGCTCCGGCATTTGAGCATGCTGCAATGAGACAGGTTGAAGGTCTATCCATCCGTGTTGTGACCGCTCCCTTTTTTCTGGCGACTAAGTTTGAAGCCTTCAAAAGTCGTGGCAATGGTGATTTTATGGGAAGCCACGATATCGAAGATATTGTTGCATTGATTGACGGGCGGGAAGAGCTTGTTGAGGAAGTGACCCAGGCACCTGAGGATCTGCAACAATATCTTGCTGAGGTTTTTCAGGGTCTGCTGGCTAATCCGCGTTTCATGGAAGCTTTGCCAGGACATTTGCCTGGTGATGTTGCAAGCCAACAAAGGCTTCCTATCCTGGAAGCAAGGATGCGTGCTGTTTCAGACCTAGGGTGATTTTGCTGAAACCCTGCCCCTCTCCTTTCGGTCCTGCGGGGCCTCAAGGGGAGAGGGGCGTTTTCAGGGCGTTCGTGAAGCTTCCTACACTTCAAACGACTGCAGCGTGTCCGGGATCGTCACATTCTTCAAGCCGAGCTCGCTCCGCAACGCCTCCGCCAACCCGTTTGAAGATTCGTCCTCGCCATGCACAATGAAGGTGTGGGACGGTTTTTTCTCCATCTGCCCAACAAAGCCCACCAAGCCTTCATGATCGGCGTGGCCGGAAAAGCCGGTCAGCACTTCCACCTTCGCCTTGGGGCGGTACTCCTCGCCGAAGATCTTGATCGTCTCCCGTTTCTCAATCAAGCGGCGACCAAGGGTGTTGGGCGCCTGCCAGCCGGTGATCAGGATGGTGTTGCGCGGATCTTCGATGCGGTTGCGCAGGTGGTGCAGGATGCGGCCGCCCTGCATCATGCCGCTGGCGCTGATAATCACCGCCGGCATGGCCAGCTGGTTGAGTGCCTTCGACTGTTCTACCGTCTGGGTGTACTGCAGGCGGCCGAAGCCGAAGGGATTGTTGTCGTCATCGTCCAGCAGGAATGCGCGGATCTCGGCGTCGTAGACTTCGGGATGAAGCCGGAAAATCTCCGTGGTGCGGGTGGCCAGCGGGCTGTCGACAAAGATCGGCAGGTCGGGAATCTTCTGGTCGTTATGCAGCTTGTGCATGGCGTAGACCAGCTGCTGGGTGCGGCCGACGGCGAAGGCGGGGATCAGCAGGCAGCCGCCGCGGCCGGCGGTTTCGTTGATGAGCCGTTCCAGTTCCTTTTC
Organism: Desulfuromonas sp.; assembly: GCA_002869725.1. Classification (GTDB taxonomy): domain Bacteria; phylum Desulfobacterota; class Desulfuromonadia; order Desulfuromonadales; family BM103; genus BM103. The sequence continues at coordinate 1,812 of PKTY01000402.1, forward strand.
CGACTCGGGATAGGGCGGGTGTGAACGGTTGCCGTAGGTACTCTCCATGATCAAAATGTCGGTGCCGTCGACGATCGGTTGCGGGTCGCGGATGATGGGGATGTCGGGCCGGCCGATATCGCCGCTGAATACCAGGCGGCGCTGCTGCCCGCCCGGCTGTTCGGTGATGTCGAGAATGACGTGGGCGCTGCCGAGCATGTGGCCGGCGTCGATCAGGGTGAGTCGG
>PKTY01000322.1 GCA_002869725.1 Desulfuromonas sp.
GTCGAGATTCCGACCAGCAGGGCGCCGACCAAACCCGGACCCTGGGTGACGCCAATCCCTTCGATATCATCGAGAGTCACCCTGGCATCACGCAGAGCGTCACCGATAACCACGGAAATGGCTTCGACATGCTTACGGGAGGCGAGTTCCGGGACCACCCCTCCATAGCGGCAATGCACGTCGACCTGAGAGGACACAATATTGGACAGAATATGGCGGCCATCGCGAATCACCGCGGCCGCTGTTTCATCGCAAGATGTTTCGATGCACAGAACAAGCATGGTTATGGGAGATCAGCGGTCGTTGGTGTATGAAGGAAAAACCGCATCCAGATCAGAGAAGATTGGCAGCGAGTTCGGCCAGCGAGGAGCGCTCCCCCTTGGTCAGGGTGACATGGCCGGCGATCTCCTCACCCTTGAACTTTTCGACCACATAGGTCAGTCCGTTGCTTGAGGAGTCGACATAAGGGTTGTCAATCTGGTACGGGTCGCCGGTCAGCACGATCTTGGTCCCCTCCCCAGCCCGGGTGATAATGGTCTTGATCTCATGGGGGGTCAGGTTCTGGGCCTCGTCGACAATCATGTACTGTTTGGGAATAGAGCGGCCGCGAATATAGGTGAGCGGCTCGATTTCAAGAATGCCGAGATCGACCAATTCCTTGTAGCCGCGCTTGCGCTTGCCTCGTTCCTCGACGGCACCGAGCAAAAGCTCGACGTTATCGAAGATCGGCTGCATCCAGGGCGAAAGTTTTTCATCGATATCGCCCGGCAGAAAGCCGAGGTCCCTCCCCAGGGGGAAGACAGGGCGAGACACCAGCAGGCGACTGTACTGTCCCTCATCAGCCGACTTGAGCAGCCCGGCGGCGATCGCCAGCAAAGTCTTTCCAGTACCGGCCTTGCCGACCAGCGTCACCAGTTGAATCTCCTCGTTGAGTAGCAGGTCGATGGCGAACTGCTGTTCGCGATTGCGCGGATGAATCCCCCAGATCCCCTCCTTGGGAGTTCGGAACAGGGGCACTGCCTGCCGCAGACTCTTCTGGTAGCGGGCCAGAGCGGTATGAGAAGGGCTGGCCTCATCGACCAGGGTCAAGCACTGGTTGGGAAGACAGTCCTGTTCGAGATCAAGGTATCCCTGACCGTAGAATCGATCGACCTTCTCGCGGCTGAGTACGACCTCGCCAGTTCCGGAGTAAAGATCCTCAATAGAGACCTTGTCCGACTCGTAGTCCTCGGCCGGAAGACCGACGGCATCGGCCTTGATCCGCAAGTTGGTGTCCTTGGTGACAAAGACCACCGGGCATCCGCAACTTTTCTGCTGGTCGATGGCAACAGCGAGGATCCGGTTATCTCCCCGCTCATTGCGCAGCTCAGGAGGGAGCCCTTTGAGAGATTCCTCGGTGTAGAGTCTGACCGTCAACCGCCCGCCATGCTCGAGGTCAACCCCCTCCACCAGTTTGGCCCGGCTGCGCAAATCGTCCATCAGCCGCGAAAAATGCCGGGCATTACGACCGGTCTCGCTGAGGTCCTTCTTGAAACGGTCGATCTCCTCAATCACCGTCATCGGAATCACCACATCGTTATCCTCGAAACGGAACAAGGCTTCCGGATCGTGGAGCAGCACGTTGGTATCGAGCACATAGGCTTTTTTCATAAAAACCCCAGAACCACCTACTCAGCGGTCATATTCATGAATATGAATGCCATCAGAGGCAGCCATCAGTTTGACGTAGACCAGAAATTCTTTACCCGTGATGTTTCGCTTCCCCTCGACGACCACTTCACCGCGGGTATTAAGAGCATAAAGGATCTGCTCAGCAGGCTCTGCGATGATATATTTTTGGTAAAGCTTGGTCATCATCAGTTCGCGCTTGGTCACCGGATGAATGGGAGGCAACGAGCAGGCGAGAAGAGTTCCCAACAAAACAGATACAGTCACCATTTGTAACAGGCGTTTCATGATCACTCCCGGATTCGGAAATCGTTTTTCGTCTTTTGCCTAGACCACCAGCTCATGAACTGCTGACAGGACCCGATCAA
>PKTY01000264.1 GCA_002869725.1 Desulfuromonas sp.
AGTGAGCCTTTCCCAATCATAGCGAGTCAATCTTCGCTGTCAAGCAATACTCCTGTCTTTTCAGAGGGTTGAACTAAAATATCTTCCGAATCAAATGGTTGTGAATGGCGACAGGGTCCAGATCACTCGGGCATCGCAGTCACCGATATTGTCCCAACGATGCGGCAGATGCGACTTGAACGACAGACTGTCCCCAGCGTTCAGCCGGTAGACCTCGCCGGCAATCACGACCTGCATCCTCCCCTCAAGCAGATAAATCAGTTCGTCGCCAGGATGATGCATCTGTTTGCGGCCACTGGTTCCACCCGCAGGAACGACACAATTGAACGACATGAACTGCGGGTCGCGCAAACCACTGGTGAACGATTCGGTGTGCATGTTCGACTCATCGTCGTACACGGTCTTGTCTCGATCACCGGGGCGGCTGTAGACGACCTCATGGGTCGTCGACACATCTTCAACGAAAAAGTTTATGCTTTTATCAAAAACCCCAGCAAGTTTCATCAAGATTTCAACCGAAGGGATAGTCAGCCCCCTCTCGATGCGGGAGATCATATTCGAAGAGACTTTAGAGCGATCGGCCAGCTCCTGAATAGTCAGGTCGTTTTTAAGCCGTATCCCCTTGAGTTTTTTGCCGACGATTTTTTTAAGTTTCATTAAATATCGATCCTGAGATCTCGACGGGAGGTAAAGATCAACTCAGACTGGGTGGTGGAGAAACGACCCACAACACCTCGGTTCTCCCTGCAAAAGTGTTGCGCCAGCGGTGGGGCAGTGACGCCTTAAAAACAATGGAATCACCCTCATTCAGACTGAATCTGTCGCCATCGACAACAAACTCAATCGCCCCCTCAATGACCAGGGCGAATTCGTCACCGGTATGCACCATGCCACCATCACCGCTACTGCATCCCTCTTCGAGAGTGTCGTAAAAAACTGTAAAGTTCGGGTCTCGAATCCCCTGTGTCAGACTGATAATCTGATGTTTGTCCTCAAAGAAAAAGATCGGCTCACCACACCCCTTACGGGTATGAATGGTGGTCGACCCTTTTTCCGCCTCCTCGACAAAGTAGTTGATACTCATGCCGAAAGCATTGGCAAGTTTGACCAGGATCTCAACGGAAGGAGTTGTAAGACCGCGTTCTATTCGTGAAATCATATTCGAAGAGACCCGAGAATTCTCAGCTAACTCCTGAATTGTCATATCATTTCTGAGTCTTGTGGCCTTCAGTTTTTTGCCGATAAGCTTCTTGACCATGCTTTAAAAACCCTTTGCCATCAATAAAAAGAGATATCGTTCTACCACCCAAAACAGACGGTTGTCAACGCAATATGTATCAAAAATGACATAAATGGTATCGAGAGTCGTCAACCTTGACCATCGTTTTGGTTGACAATTGCGGGGTGCGGCACAATAATGCGTGGCGACAAAATTCTGAAGTACACCACACGATCAATCCGCTTTAGTCCTTAATCAACGATTCGAGGCATCATGAACATGAATTTTCGAGAGCAGGCCGACCATCTCCTGCAACAGGTCCTATGCGGCACGCCCCCGAGCCAAGCCCAGGGGTTGTCCATCCTCAACGCGCACGGCGCTGAATTGACGGCCTACATGGCCAACGCCCATTCCCTGGTGGAACGGACCTTTGGCAATCGAATCAAACTCTGCTCGATCATCAACGCCAAATCCGGTCGCTGTGCGGAGAACTGCGCGTTCTGCGCACAATCGGCTCATTTCGCAACCAACGCCCCGGTCTTCCCCCTGAAAACCGTGGCAGAGATTGTGAGCGAAGCGCACCGGGCGGCAGACGAAGGAGCTCACTGCTTCGGCATTGTCACCAGCGGCACCAGTCCGCAGAGAGGCAAGGAGTTTGCGCAGGTACTCGAGGCCATTACCAGAATTCGCGAGGAACTGCCGATCGAGCCCTCGGCATCCCTCGGCATTCTCGATCCGGAGCAGGCCAAATCGTTGGCCGATGCCGGCTGCGTTACCTATCATCACAACCTGGAAACGGCCCGCTCCTTCTTTCC
>PKTY01000121.1 GCA_002869725.1 Desulfuromonas sp.
GGGGCACATTGCAGACGGAGTGGACCAGTACTGCTGATAATGGTGAAAGAACTGCAACTCACAATACGGCACAGAACTGTCACCGTTACGATTACTACGACGGCGTCGGTGGTTGGAACAAGGTGACTCCGTGGAGCTCGGTACCGCCTTGATGGGGGAGGTCAGTGCCAAGTGGTTCAACAAACCACTGCATTTTGAATTATGCTAAGTTGACAAATGTTAATTGAGTAAAGCCGGGCGATTTTTCCCGGACCAATAGATAAGAAACCCCCGCTCATACCGAGCGGGGGTTTCTTTTTTTTGTGCAAAAGTGTGTCACGGATGTGTCTGTAGTGTGACAAGGTTTGCACAGAAATGTACTGGGACGTCTTTTAACGAAAGGGATTAATGAGCTGGAATCGGGACCTGAGAATCGAGTGAGATGAGTAGAATTTTACAGAATGTCCCAAGCAAGATATAACCGGAAGCATTCATAAAAAGATGAAGAGGTATTAGAAAATGATTAAGCCGCTAAAAAGTACCTATTTCTGATTTCTTAATGAGGGAAAGTACAGTTGAGGGATTTTAAGATAAAATATCTCATAAAAAGATTAAAATTAATCATAGCACATACTATGCCAATTAAGCGTGTCTTAAGTTATTTTTCTTTAAAAAGGAGTGTATTTTGCATATTTTTAGGTGAGCCTAACGGATAAAGTAGAGATGATGACAGTTAAGGTTGTGAATTAAGATGTTGAAATTATATAGTGTTTTACGCATATTCACCCACCTTCGGGAGGTGTCGAGATGAAACGGGTTTTGGCGTTGTGCGGGCTGATGACGGTGATCTCACTGCTGGGTTTTGTCATATCGCCTTGTCAGGTGGATGCGGCGGTCAGTTTCAGTTCGCTTGGTAGGATCATGGCCGACGGACTGGGTGCCCCGGGCGCGATGGATCTCGATGAGGCTGGCAATCTGTATGTGGCTGATGGTCGCGGCGGAGAGGTCTTCAAGTTCGATCCGTACGGGAATTTGAAGGCTGTCTTTAACCTGGAAGGGACTGGCGCCGGTCTGGCGGTGACCCCCGAAGGTGATCGACTGTATGTGGCCAAGTCCCATGACGTGGTGATGGCTGATGCGGTGAGCGGTGCCGAGATTGGCGTGCTGAACGGTGGTGCTGTGGCCGAAGGGGTCGAGTTCGCCGGAGTCGGTGAGATCGATCTCGACAGTGCCGGCAACGTCTATGTGGTGGAGAATAGCCACATGCAGGTCAAAATCTACACAGCTGCTGGCCAGTTCATCAATCTGTTCGGCGGGGTCGGTAAGACCCCAGGCACCTTCATGCGGGTTGGCGGCATGGCGATCGATCCTTCGGGTCGGGTGGTGGTGGCCGATGCCTCTTCGGCGACTAAAGAGAACGGCAAGGTCCACGTGTTCACCATGAATTCTGACCTTAGCGTGCAGAGCGTGGTGACTTACCTCAAGTCGAGTAGCGCTAACTTCGGGACTCCCTACATGGACTCGCCTCGCGGTTTGAGTTTCGACGGCCAAGGGCGCGGCTTTTTCCTCGAGTACTTCCGGACCTCGATCCGGGTGACTGATGCCACATTTAAGTATGTCGGTACCAGTGTCGGCTCGATTGCAGTCGGTTTTGACGTGGGCCAGTTAAGCAACGTGGTCGACTCGGCCTACGACACTGTCAATAACCGCCTGTTTGTCGGTTGTGACACTCAGCGTATTGAAGTGTTTGGGGTCGATGGCGGCCAGAATCCCGAGCCGGTTGTAACCAACCAGGCCCCGGGAAGCGCAACCCCCGTATCCCCCATTAATAACGATCTGATCGCTACGGCAACTCCCGAGCTAGTCTTTACCAATGCCGAAGACCCCGATGGCGACGACCTGACCTACCAGGTGATTGTCAAGCAGGGTGAGACCCTGGCGTTCGAGACGACAGTGGCCGGCAGTGACAGTGGAGAGACCAGGGTGGCGGTGACTTCCGCCCTGGCCGAGAACGAGAGCTTTACCTGGACCGTGCAGGCCTTTGATGCCGAAC
>PKTY01000084.1 GCA_002869725.1 Desulfuromonas sp.
ATATTTGCAGTATGAAATCCTGCAGATAAGCCTGTGTCTTGTGCGGCTTCGATCTCAGACAACAATTCAAGATAAGCCTGCTAACGGTTCTCGGCCAGAGCCCCCTTTTTTACCAGAGCGGTCACGGCACAGCCCGGCTCGGCCCGGTGACGACAATCGCGAAAACGGCAGCGAGCCATCATGGCCTCTTCAAAACCGGGAAAGTGAACGATTAACTCGTCGACCACAATATCGACCAAGACAAAATCACGAAACCCCGGAGTATCGATCAATTCGCCACCACCGGCCAAGGCATGCAGAGTTGCCACGGTAGTCGTATGACGGCCGACGCCGCGGGTTTCGCACAGCTCACCGACGGCCAGGCCAAGATCGGGACAAAGGGCGTTAAGCAAAGAACTTTTACCTACCCCGGTGGTGCCGACGAAGGCTCCTCGATGGCCTGTTGCCATATAACTGCGCAACAGATCGAGACCGACACCCGCCTTGGCGCTGAGACTAAAGACCGGCAACGACGCACCATAAAGGGCTCGCAGTTCCGCCGTCAGTTCAGCGGCACCATCCAAGTCCTCTTTGTTGACCACAAGAAAGGGCTGGAGACCGGCCGCACGGGCGGCCACAATCGCACGATCGACAAACCCGGTGGGAGGCAAGGGTTTCGGAGCGACCACCACACCAAGGACATCGAGGTTGGCACCGACCAGATGAACCCCTCCGCGCACATCGCGACGACGCAATTCAGTACTCCGGGGCAGGCGCTCCAGCACCTCGCCACGAACCAATACCGAATCTCCAACCACATGGCCGGAGTTGCGCTTAACCCGCACCGGGTATCGCTCGCCGTCATCAAAAAGCACCTCAACGGCCACTCCAAGATGGGCGACAATCACCCCTTGGCGGGCTGCTGGTTCTGTGCCACGGCGCGTATCGTTACGACTGGCAGTTTGGTTTGGTTTGCGACTCAAGAGGGTTTCACCTCAACCCAAGCATCTTGTATGCTGGTTGTTAGCAATTGCCTAAAATCAGCGTTTTTTCTTCTGTTCAAACTTTGCCTTGAGCATATCACCGAGCGTACCCATGGAACCGCCGGTCGGTGTTTCCTCATAGGAGCGACTGGATTCAGCCGCGGCCTCACCAGCGTCCTGCCCTTCGCCGGCTACCGGCACCAGGGATATACGACGCTGCTCCAGGTCAATCTTTTCGATGGTCACGGTCAACTTTTGTCCCGTCTTGAGAGCCTCTTGAGCGTGATTTAAGCGCCGTCCGCCGCCGAGACGGGAGATATGCAGCAGGCCATCAATGCCGTCCTCAAGGGTAACAAAAGCGCCGAATTGAGCCACTCGCGCCACGGTGCCGGGGTAGCTAGTGCCCTCTACATAAATGGAGCCGACCTTGGACCAGGGATCGGCCAGGGTATCACGTAGTGAAAAGGAGAAACGATTGGCCTCCCAATCGATCTTCTTGACCGCCACCTCCAACTCCTGATCGACTTGCAATACCTGGCTGATATCTTCGATGCGACCGTAGCCGACCTCGGAGATAGGCAACAAGCCTTCGATGCCGCCGATATCGATAAAAGCGCCGAAGTCACGCAGGGAGGTCACAACCCCCTTGACCACCATGCCTTCCTTCAAGGTTTCCTTAAGAGCTTCTCGCTGCTGAGCCCGCTCCTCTTCTAGCAAGGCCCGGTGGGAGACGACGACATTACGACCCTGCTCACCAAACTTGATGACCCTGAAGGGCCGGCTGGTATCGACAACCTCTTCAGCCGATTCCTGCCGACGTAGACCAAGCTGTGAAAAGGGGCAGAAGGCCCGCACGCCACCGGCCAACTTAACCTCATAGCCGCCCTTGGTTTCCTTTTCGATACGTCCATCCACAGGGATGCCACTGCGCCAGGCCTCTTCGATCTGGTCCGCCCCGGCGACACCGGAAGCGAGGCGGAGGGTAAAACGCAACTCGCCACCAGCGCGGGAAACAAAGTAGGCCTTGAGCTTGTCACCAGTCGCGACCGTCACATTACCTTCTTCATCC
>PKTY01000381.1 GCA_002869725.1 Desulfuromonas sp.
ACGAAAAACTCAAAATACTGCGCTCCATTCGGCCCCTGTCCACAGAGGATCTGAACAGTTATGCGGTCCGTGCTCGTTATCGCAGTGGTTCTATGAACGACCATCAGGTCAAAGGCTATCTGGAAGAACCAGGGGTTGCGCCGGACAGCCGCACCGAAACCTATGCCGCCCTCAAGCTCTATATCGACAACTGGCGCTGGGCCGGCGTGCCCTTTTACCTGCGCACCGGCAAAAGACTGGCAGAAAAACAATCGATGGTTTCCATCTGCTTCAAGCATCCGCCGCAACAGTTCTTTCGCGCCAGCCATATCAAATGCGAGGCTGCCAACTGGCTGTTGATGGGCATTCAACCCGACGAATGCCTGCGGGTGGAGATGACGGTCAAAACACCGGGACTTGAGATGGCTACCCGCCGCACCGGTCTTGACGCCAGTTATCGCCGCACAGACGAGGTGGCCAACGATGCCTACGAGGAATTGCTGCTCGACATCATGCGGGGTGATCGCTCGCTTTTTTTGAGCTACCGGGAGGTAAAGAGCGCTTGGCAGGTGGTAGACCCGCTGCTGCAAGGCTGGGCGGCGCAAAAAGATGAAATCCCCGAATATGCCGCCGGTAGTTGGGGGCCGGCAGAAGCGGACAGACTATTCGATGGAAAATGCCGCTTCTGGCGCAATTCCCTTGAATTGTTGCCCTGAAACGTAAAGAGAGAAAAGAAATGAAAACCGTTCAATGGGAATTGACGAAAGATGAGAAGGAGGTGGCGGTTCGGGCCTGCCGGCGCATTCTTCTAAACGCCGATCAGGCAATTGCGGCTCGCGGTCAGTTTCGCATTGTTCTTGCTGGTGGCAGCACCCCCGAACACACTTACCGACTGCTAAACAAAGTCAACACCGATTGGCGTCGCTGGCAGGTTTACTTTGGCGACGAGCGCTGCCTGCCCGTCGACGACCCGCAACGCAACAGCGGCATGGCGGCCAGGGTCTGGCTGGACCGGGTGGCCATACCGAGCGCCAACATCCATGCCATTCCCGCCGAACTCGGCCCTCATCAGGCGGCCCGACAGTATGAGCCGCTGGTGCGTCAGGCCCTGCCCTTTGATCTAGCACTGCTCGGTCTCGGCAGCGACGGTCACACGGCGAGTATTTTTCCGGGCGCACCGCACCCCGGAGAATCTCTGGTACAACCGGTTCTACACGCTCCCAAGGCACCCAGCCAACGGGTCACCCTGAGTGCCGCGGCCCTCAGTCAATGCCAGGAAATCCTCGTATTGGTTACCGGCCAGGAAAAAAGAGCGGCTCTCAAAGCCTGGCAGCAGGGCGAAGCATTGCCCATCAGTACCCTGCAGCCCATGGGTAACTTGACTGTCATCTATGATCGAAAAGCTGACCCCGGCCCCTTGGCCTGACGCCGGGCAGCAGCGAAACGCAACTCTTCAACACAGCGATAGGGCACCCGCAGATTACCCCGCAAACCGCCAATCACCAGTTCCTCCTGATGCCCGCCATGATAGTCGGAACCACCGGTCACCAACAGTTTTCGACGATTGGCCTCACTTAAAAACCAGTCGATATCATCATTACTGGCTTGATTACTGTACACCTCGATACCTTCCAGACCACAACCGACAAACGCATCGAATAATTTAACCAACACCTGCCGATCCCGGCTGATATAAGCGGGATGAGCCAAGGAAGTTACTCCCCCGGCCCGCTGAATAAGAGCGACGGCCTCTTCGAAGGGAAAAACTTTCTTGTCCACATTACAGGGCACCAGGTAGCGGTCGAAGGCCTCATCTTTATTGCGGACGTAACCCCGCGCCATAAGTTCTAGGGCTATATGGGGACGACCGAGGGTGCCGCCAGCTCGCTGTTGAATATCAGTAAAATTAAGAGGCGAACGCCCTTCAGCGGCCAGGCGTTGGTTGATACGGGTCACTATCTGTTCATTGCGACTGTTACGAAAATCACGAAATTCCGCCAGAGCGGTACACAGCTCTGCATGATGAGGATCGAAACAATAGCCGAG
>PKTY01000018.1 GCA_002869725.1 Desulfuromonas sp.
GCTTCAAAAGAAAAAGCCGGGAGTCCCCGCCCCGGCCTTTTCTCCACCCGCCTCCCATGTAAAAAATATTACGAAAAGATCCCGCGAGACAAAAGAAGCAAACCGAGGGCAACAGGCAACAAGCCAATCAACAGCTGTTTCCCGAGCTTGCTTTTTGTTTTCAATTCCCTGGCATGGAATGTACGCTCTCTGGTGACAGCAGTGCTCAAGGTACGACGCAGCTGCTTTTTAACCTTCAACCGGTTCAGGTAAGTCATCGGCGTGCGTGTCTCCCTGGCCTTACCGGCAAGCGCACCCTCTGGGGCGAACAGTAAGTCGAGCAGGTGATGTGTCGGCGTCTCTTTTGCGAAGACTTTGGTACAACTGGCACAATAGCTGACCAATGGACGGTTATGCACCCCACCCAGAAGCTTGGTCGCCCAGATCCGAGTTTTGTCAGGGGCAACATAGCCTGCACCACCGCCCTTGCCACAGCAGAGAGTTTTCTCCCGGCTATACTCCGTCTCTTCAACCTTGAGGCCCAACGTTTCAAGCATGTCACGCACAGCCTGTTGACTTGTCGTATCGAAGCGGGCCACGCAGGGGTCATGAACAATCACGCTGCCGACCAGTTTGACACCACCCGGACACTGTCGACCGTTCAAAACTTCATATACGGAACGGGTCGTCAATCCCTCCCCGTAATCCTTGAAAACCTCATAACAGTTCGGGCAGGCCGTCAGGACCTGTTTGACGCCATGCTCCCGCAGAAAGGCGGTCATCTCACCGAACATCGCCTGGAAATAATCCTCATCACCCAAATCATGCGAGGGCTTGGTACAGCAATCAAGAACGATCCCCACGGAGGGGATCATCGACTGGAGGAGTTCATAGCTCTTGAGAGTTGTTTCGGGACGGGAGCCGGTCAGAGAACAACCGGGGAAGAAGACGGTATCACAGCCCTCCGGCAAACCGTACCAACTGTAGCGTTGCGAGGTACCGACCTGCTCGTAACGTCGTAAACCGTTGTGTTCCGGTAACTCACCGACACCACGGACAACAGATTCACGGCGAATCTCCAAGAACAGTGCTTTCGGATCTACGCCGTGAGAACAGACAGCTGTACAGTGCGAACAGAGGTTGCACTCATGGGGGAGCTGCAGAAAAAACCGATTGTCCGGATCAAAACTGTCTGCAATGGTTTTTGGATCGCCATACTGTTTCAGGAAAGCACACTCGAACACACAGCGCTGACAGCGCGTGCATTGCTCCGAAACTCTCAGCAGGGAGTTCGCAAGTGCGGGACGGCACACGCCGTGTTCGATGTGCTGAGGCAGAACGTTTTTCATGAGACTTACTGAAAGCAAATGGCAACAAGAAGAACGCGTTGCCAGGATCATCAGACAGGCGACAAATCATGAATATAAATAGGGAAATTGACCGGCAAAGTCAAATTGATATTTCACATATAACCAATAGTACCAATTGATTATATCAATAGCGCGGGGCCGGGCATCAAGCGATTTATCGATACTTCACATGAGGTCGTGAGAGCTGACGTGGCCGAACTGCAATCGACAGGGCTCTTCGTTAATCAGGCGATAAAAAAGCGCGGTGATCTCCCAGCTCATGTTGCCCAGTCGTCCGACAGTATTCATCTTCTTTCTCTAAGGAATTCACTCCTTTTGATTGACGAAGATTAACGCATCTGTCGCAAAACCGGCCTGTTGCGCATGTCGGGTAAATTTTTCAATAACCGTTGGATCAACCATCGGCGTACGCGCCAACAGCCAGAGGTAGTCATGAGTGTTGCCGGCAACGAAAGCGTATTGGTAACTTGCCGGGTCAAGCCCGAAGACCACATAAGAACCATAAAATGGACCGAAGAAAGAGACTTTCAGGTGACCCTCATTCTCCGGGCCCATAAAGTAGGCTTTCCCCTCAGCTTGCTTCCAGCGAGCTTCTTTTGGAAGGTAGCCGCGGTTGACAACCTTGATGCCGCCATCTTCCCGCAAGGAATATTCAGCAGAGACCTGCTCCA
>PKTY01000422.1 GCA_002869725.1 Desulfuromonas sp.
AATCAGACCATGACGGAACGGATCCGTTCCGGTGGTTTCGACGTCAACAAAAAGAAGTTTCTGTTCAGACATGGGTTCAGAGTGAGTGGGCACGGACCGCACGGGAGGCTTCGCGGTCGGCCTGCTTGCGCTTGAGAGTTTCGCGCTTGTCATAAAGCTTCTTGCCGCGCCCAACTCCAATCTCGATTTTAGCCCGCCGCTCCTTAAAGTAAAGTTTGGTCGGCACCAGGGTCAGACCCTTCTCTTCAATCTTACGGATCAGCTTGGCGATCTCTTCGCGGTGCAGCAGCAGCTTGCGAGGGCGAAGCGGCTCATGGTTTTCCCGGTTCCCCTGTTCATAAGGGCTGATATTCATGTTTTCGATATAGACTTCACCGTTGCGAATTCTACAGAAGGCCTCCTTGAGACTGACCTTCCCCATGCGCAACGATTTGACTTCGGTCCCCTGCAATACCAGCCCGGCCTCGTAGACTTCATCAATGAAGTAATCGTGATAGGCCTTCTTGTTGTTGGCGACGATCTTTATCCCCATGACACCACCTGACAGCCAGAGTTCCTGGCAGTCGCCCTCACCGCGCAGTCAACATGTGAGACTTCCCCTCGGTGGACAAGTAGCGTTCGTTGGCTGGCCAACCAGGAGTTAGGTTCAGAGCTGATCATTGACGATCTCGGCAATCCGGGGCAGGTAGTTTTGCTGAACCAGGGCTCGGCTGCCGACCCGGATCAGGACCAGGCTGCCGACCAGAAAAAACAGGCCGAAAATCGCCGAAAGCAGATCGGGATCGAGAGTATCGATCAAGGTCTCACCAAGCAGTTTGCCGGCGACAGCCCCAACCACCAGGGCCATCAAAGGGACGATATAGAGAACAAACGACGACTTCAAAAACATTCGGGTTGTCGTGACGATGCGCACCCGATCCCCTACATGCGCACCGAGGGGATTGGCGACTTCAACGAGGCGGGTACGCTTGTCATCGCCAAGACTGCAAGCACCACTGCTGGCGCAGTGCTCGCACAGGCTGCTCTTGACACAGACGACCCGAGCTCTCTGCTTGCCGAGCAACTCAACGACTGTTCCGAACTCCTCAATCATAAGGTCTGGCATTATAGGGGGAGCAATCGGCTACGACAAGACGTTTTCACAAACGCCGTCCGAGGCGAGATAGAGAGCCTCGACCCTGACCCGGTCACCACAGGCACAGAGGTGGTCGCACAGCGACTCCCCCCCCCACCCCTCCGGGTTGGTTACCACCTGAAAATGGGCAGGTTGGCGGGGGGCCAGGCCAGAAAACTCACTTTTCTTGCCCAAAACCGCTGCCCCACCGCAGGTGGCAATCTCCAGCCACTGGGCACCGTTCAGCTCTCCGGCAAACCACGACCAGGCAAACGCCAGTTCATCCCATATCGACAAAGAAGGAGAGCTGGCCAGGCTGTCGGTACCTAGAGCTAGGACAACACCGGCCTGCCGATAAGCCGACAAGGGTGCACGACGGCTGCCGAACAGGGCGTTGGAACGCGGGCAAAGGACAACCCCCAAACCGGCGCGAGCCAAATCGGCGACATCTTGCTCATCGACGTGCACACCATGGACCGCGAGGCTGTCGGCCGGCAGCGGCCCCTGGTCAAGTAGCCACCGCACCGGCCTCGGTTGGGGATCTTGACGTTTGCGGGGCGCTACCTGCCAGTTCACCGCTGGATAGAGGCGCTCGGCAATCGGCCCCTCTCTCCTGGCGACAAAAGCGACCTCGTCTTCAGTTTCAGCCAAATGAATCGATGCAGGCAGACCATATTGTTGAGCCCAGGCTACAGCCAGGCGAAAGGTCTCTTCGCTCAGCGTATAGGGTGAGTGCGGTGAGATCCCCCAGCTGAGATTGCACCCCGGCGGAATCTGACTGACCTTTGCGAAGCGCTCAAGCCGTTCAGCAAACGGGGCAGGTTCACGGCCGAGTACTTCAAAAAAGACCCGGCCGTGCAACGTTGAGTCAGCATAGAGCGAGCGCGACTCAAACGAAGTCAGAATGTCACCGACCAGAGCCGTTCCGGAGCGCAACAACAGATCGAGACCTTGGCACAGAGATTGATCAAGTTGCGGAGGAGTAAGATTACGTCGCACTTTGATCAGCTTCAACACCCAGTCGACAAACGAAACCTGTTCGGATGGCGCATCGGGAGACAAAACCCACTGGGGGAAATGGGTCAGCTCAAGATGGGTGTGGGCGTTGGCCATTGGCGGCAGGAGCACACGATCACCGAAATCGACGGTTTCAGCGTTGGGGGACTTCTCCTGCAAATCGCTGGCGGAACCTACAGCGACAATCCTTCCGCCCTCAACCAGCAGCCCGCCATTTTCGATGGGTGCGGAGCAGATTGGTAGGAGATGGCGGGCAAGGAAAAGAGTGGTCACGGCAGACTCACCACAAAGCGACTTTTCGGTGGTGAAACAGTGAAAGCTTCAAGGTCCTGGCCAAGACTGAAGCAGGAGGTGGTTATCGATCAGGCGGGTTGATCCGATTTTGACCGCGATCAGCATCAGCGCACTGTCGTCGATCACAGCGGTATCCTGCAAAGTCGTGCTGTTGCAGACTTTCAGATAGTCGATCATCAGATCCGGCTCGGCCTGCAGTCTGGAGCGGGCGGAATCGAGCACAACCGAGGCAGAGGTTACCCCCTCAGCGACCTTTCGCGTCGCCAGACGCAGAGCCTGATTGATGGCCAGAGATTGGCGGCGATGTTCGGTGGAGAGATAAACATTGCGCGAGCTCATGGCCAGACCATCGGCTTCACGGACGATCGGCATGCCGACAATCCGCACTGGCAGGTTCAAATCGTCTGTCATGCGACGAATCACGGCCAGCTGCTGAAAATCTTTCTGGCCAAACAGGGCAAGGTGTGGCTGAACGATGTTGAACAGCTTTGCAACCACCGTGGCCACCCCCTGAAAATGGCCGGGACGACAGGCCCCCTCCAGCACTTCGCTCAGTCCACCTGTCACGTTGACATAGGTCGCATAGTCTGGCGGATAGATATCATCGGCGCGCGGGTAAAACAGCCAGTCGACACCGGCACTACGTGCCAACGCCTCGTCGCGGGAAAAATCCCGTGGGTACTTGTCAAGATCCTCGTGGGGCCCGAACTGAGTCGGATTGACGAAGATCGACAGAGCCAATCTATCTCCGCGCCGCCGCCCTTCCTCGAGCAACGAAAGGTGCCCAGAGTGCAAGTAGCCCATGGTCGGCACAAAAGCAAGGGTCTGACCAGCCGCTCTGGCCTCAAGGCCAAGAGTCTGCATCTGTTTGATATCGTCAATAATCTGCATAGTACAAGATTCGCAACTATTCAGAACCCGGGTCTGAGCCACCCTCCGCTCAATCCCCTTCTATCAAGGGAGGGGCGGCTAAAATCGAATTGTTACCAAGATTCAACAGGACGAAAGGGGGGTGGTCACCAACAGCCTCAGAAAGAGTGCTCCGGCCCCGGGAAAACGCCGCCCTTTACTTCACGGATATAATCATCGACCCCTTGGCGGACAGTCCCTGAAACGTCAGCAAAACGTTTGACAAATTTAGGAGAGTACTTTTCGCAAAGTCCAAGGATATCGTGAATCACCAGCACCTGGCCATCGCAGTCGGGTCCTGCGCCAATACCGATCGTCGGTATCGCCAACTCCAGACTGATCTGGGCTGCCAGTGTGGCCGGGATTCCCTCCAGCACCAGTGCAAATGCTCCAGCATCGGCCACAGCCCTGGCATCGCGCATCAAACGCTCGGCCTGGTCCTGCTTGCGCCCCTGCACCCGATACCCTCCCATGCGGTGAATCGACTGCGGGGTCAGACCAATATGACCGACAACCGGGATATCCATGGCGACGATGGCGCGCACAGTTTCAGCGATAGCGTCCCCCCACTCGAGCTTGACCGCATGGGCACCCCCTTCCTTGACCAGACGCCCGGCGTTACGTCGCGCCTCCTCCAGGCTGACCTGATAGGAGAGAAAAGGCATGTCGGCGACGATCACCGCCTGCTGAACAGCTCGCACCACCGCACGGGTGTGGTAGAGCATCTCATCCATGGTCACCGGCAGGGTGTTGTCGTAGCCGGCCACCACCGACCCGGCCGAATCGCCGACCAGGACCACATCGATTCCGGCCTGGTCCATAATTCGGGCTAGCGGATAGTCGTAGGCGGTAAGGACCGTTATCTTCTCTCCTCGCTCCTTCATAAGCTGAAGGTCGAGAATCGTCTTGCTCTTTTGACGGGTCATTATTGGCAATCCCGAGTTTTTTTGGTTCATCACGATGGGGAGTTCAGTTCTATAGCACGCAGCCCCTGGGGAGTCCAGAGACGAATCGGCGCAGCAACTGACATCACAGCTCAGTCGTTCTTGGCCGGGAGCAAGGACAGGCCCGCCCGGTAGGCATCCGCCACCTTCTCGCCAAGAGACCAATACTCGCGCAGCCCTCCGAGGTAGACCAGCGGATCGAACTGACGGGCATCAATGCTCCCTTGTTCCACAAAGGCTGCATCACAGGCATGAATCTCAACAATCTCACCCAGGACCAGCCGATAATCACCGAGGACCACCTCGCTTGAGTATCGGCACTCGACATTGAGAGGAGATTCGCTGAGCAGCTGAACGTCGGGGGTGGCCCCCGATTCAACGGTCAGCCCGGTCAGTTCGAACTTGTCGGTATCTTTCCCGGAAGCCAGACCACACAGGTCGGCTTCGATTGCATACTTTGCTGGCACCGCATTGACCGAGAACCAACCCAACTCGCGGATATTGGCATAACTCTTTCTCCCATGATGCAGGGAGACAGCCATGGTCGGAGGGGTCTTGCTGACAATGCCGGCCCAAGAGGCCATCATCAAGTTAACAGCCCCACCGGCGTCGGCACTGACCACCAGAGTTGCAGGTTGCGGGAAAAAGGTGACACAAGAGCCAAGACGACGCTTCTTCATAACACTCCTTGATGGTTCATCCGTCGGCCAACCCCTCCAGCATGTGCAGGAGGACCATGAACGGGCTGATGGTGGAAGGTGGGCTTGCCTTGATCGACTCACTGAGGGCGATATAGCGATCGTACTGAGAACGGCGCTCGCCAAGATAGTTGGCGACACTGCTGCGACTGGCAACGACTGCCGAACAGAGACGCACAAACTGGCGAGCCAGGGAGCTGCGCAGACTTGAAACCGCCATCCGGTCCCAGCGATCATGGCTGACATATTGATCCAAACGGGCATTAAGCAGTGTCAGGTTGAGACGTTGACCGAGGTGACTGATAACGGCGCTGACTTCGATCATGTCACCACCCGATCGCTCGGCAAGATGTACCGCCGGCAGAAAACCGTCCAAACAGGAGAGACTCGCCAGCAGCGATGCCTGCTCCTCGGCGAAGCCCTCGTCAAGCAATTGGGCGCTTTCCATCTGGCAGGCTCGCCACTGCTCGGCAGAGAGCAGGTCGCTGAGGTGAGTTTTGAACAGGATCAGTCGCTCGCGATAACGTTCGACACAGTGATGGTCGAGAGACAGGGGATGGTCCTGTTCGACGACCTGGACGCAAAAATCGGCCAGGGCATTCTCGAGTGAAAGCAGCAGCAGGTACTGCCGTTCGGCAGTCATGCGATTGTCAGCAGCATAGATCTGCTCACGCATTTGCTGACCACCAAGAATCTGGTCGAACAGTAGATAGGCAGCAACCCCCTGGGTCATGATCGCCCCAGTCTGACTGGTCAAGCTGTTCAACCAGGAGCAACCGGCCTGGTCGATAATCCGGTTGGTCATCATGGTGGCGATTATCTCGCGACGCAGAGGGTGCTGGTGGAGATGTTTCGAATAACGCTGGCTGACCAAAGCGGGGAAGTAATTGCCCAAAAAGACCTGGGCCGGTTGCCGATCAGGGAGAGGGCTGTCGAGCAGCGTCTGGTAGAGGTGCATCTTGCTGTAACTGAGTAAAACCGCCAGCTCCGGCCGGGTATAGCTTTGTCCGCGAGCCGTCAGCTCCTTGCGGCTCGGCAGAAATTCACCCTGGCGATCGAGCAGACCGGCATTGCTCAAGCGGTCAGCGAGGTCGATAAACGGCTCGGGATCTTTTTGGCAACGCAACTGATCGAGGGACAGGCAAAGACTCTGTGAGTAGTTGTCGAACAGGACACGCTCACAGACCTCATCCTCGATATCTTTAAGCAGCCGATTGCGGCTTCGATCAGTCTTGAGAATCTTGAGATCGCGCAGGGTCTGAAAAAAAATCTTGAGGTTGACTTCGTGGTCAGACGTATCGACTCCAGCTGAGTTGTCGATAGAATCGGTGTTCAGGCGCCCTCCGGCCAAGGCATACTCGATCCGCGCCCGCTGAGTCATGCCGAGATTCCCCCCCTCACCGACAACTTTGGCCTTGAGCTGACCGGCATTGACCCTGACATTATCGTTGGCCCGATCGCCAACCTCGGTATTTTTTTCGCTGGAGGCCTTGGCATAAGTGCCGATCCCCCCATTCCAGAGCAGCTCCACCTCGGCACAGAGCAGACGGCGGATCAGTTCGTCGCCCTCCATGGACCCGTGGCGCACTCCGAGCCATGCCCGCACTTCGGCAGACAACGGAATCTCCTTGGCCCCACGAGGCCAGACGCCACCCCCTTTAGAAATTAACGAACGGTCGTAGTCGTTCCATGATGAACGCGGCAGATCGAACAGACGCTTGCGTTCCTCCCAGGAGCGACCGCTATCGGGATTGGGATCGAGAAAAATATGCTGATGGTTGAAAGCCGCCAGCAGACGAATCTGCTTGGAAAGGAGCATGCCGTTGCCGAAGACATCACCACCCATGTCGCCGATGCCGACTACGGTAAAATCCTCGTTCTGAATATCCTTGCCGAGTTCCCGGAAGTGCCGTTTGACACATTCCCAAGCCCCTCGCGCAGTAATGCCGAGCTTTTTGTGATCATACCCCGCCGACCCCCCACTGGCAAAAGCGTCGCCCAGCCAGAAGTTGTAGTCGTGACTGACGGCATTGGCGGTATCAGGAAGGTGAGCGGTCCCCTTATCGGCAGCCACCACCAGGTAGGGATCAGGATCATCGAAGACAACTATCCCATTCGGTCTGGAGATAGAGCCAGCGACCCGGTTGTCGACAAGGTCGAGCAGGCCACGCATCAAGGTTATGTACGCCTGTCGCGACAGTTCAGCCCCTTCTTCGCGCGTCGCAAAAGGAGTCTTAACCACGAATCCCCCTTTGGAACCGACCGGGACAATCAGGGCGTTTTTGGTCATCTGCGTTTTCATCAGGCCGAGCACTTCAGTACGGAAATCGTCGGGGCGGTCCGACCAGCGGATACCTCCACGGGCGATCCTGTCACCACGCAGGTGAATCCCCTCCATGGTTGTCGAGTGGACATAGGTCTCATACATCGGACGGGGAAACGGCATGTCGATGATGCCGATGGCGCTGATCTTAAACGACAAAAAGTAGTCATCCCTGTCGCGGCGCAGGAAAAAGTTGGTTCGAATCGTCGAATCGATCAGATTGAAGAGGCTGCGCAAGATGCGGTCTTCATTGATGTCGCTGACATCCTCGAGGGCACGGGCGAGGTCCATGCGCACCGGCATCAATGCCTCCTCCTCGCGGACCAGGGGGTCGTTCCAGCGCGGATCAGGGCGGAACCTGGCTTCGAAGTAACGATAGAGGAGATCGACAACCGGGGGGTTGTTGATCAGGGCAAAGGCAGCCCGCCGCTTGGTAAACGGGTTCCCCAGTTGAAAATAGTAGTTGCGATAAGCCCGAAAAATGTCGATCTGTTTCCAGTCGAATCCGGTCAGGACCAGCAACCGGTTGAGATAGTCATCTTCAACTCGCCCCTGCCTGAGTCCTTGGAGAATTTCGAGCAAATGCTCTCGTTGAGGGGCCAGGGGACGAGCCTGAGGATGATCGTTACGGATCGAAAAACTCTTGATAAAAACTGTTTGGTCGCCGATTTCAATATTGAAATCGACCTCCTCAACCACAGTCAGCGAGAGGT
Organism: Desulfuromonas sp.; assembly: GCA_002869725.1. GTDB lineage: Bacteria > Desulfobacterota > Desulfuromonadia > Desulfuromonadales > BM103 > BM103. The sequence goes on from PKTY01000422.1 coordinate 8,013, forward strand.
TTTCAAGAAACGGCATCAACTCGTTGAGGCAGCTTTCACCCAGGCTGTAAAATTGAAGAATAAAGCTTTCCCGACGGCCGTGAAACGGTCCCCACAAATCGAACAACTCCTGGCCACCGTCGAGAAGTCGCTCCATGGCGCGCATATCGCGTATGGCGAAACGAGGATGCACCATCGCCTGGTATTCGCGCGAGAAGCCGTCGACATATCGCTGCCAGAGCAACCGGGCGGTTTCCGGGTCGTACTTGCGCAACAGCAGAGAGCGCAGGCGTTCGGACCAGGGCCTGGCCAGACAGGTCAGCATCTTTTCAAGACGATCGATATCGAATTTGAACCGCTTGTTGCGTGGCAGCAAACGCACGTGCAGGCTCAGATAGTCCGAAAAGAAGTTAATCACCCGGGAATCGATCTGGCGGGCATTGAAATAGCGCCGTAAATAGGTCTCAAGCCGACGCACGGTGGTGCTGCTGTAAAACTCCCGCGGCATGATCATCAGCAACGTGACGCCGCTCAGGCTGAGGCTCCGTGTAAAGACAACCTTGACGGACTTGTAGCGCTGGAGAGAGACCAGGGAACGGACCAGAAGATCCATGTCGCTGTTATCGAGAAAGAACAGCTCAACCTTGGGAAAGGTATTGAATATCTCCTGCACCTTACGAAAGTCATAACTGTCAGCAAGAACATGCTGGCGTTTGAGGGCGGCCATGATTCTGGACTTTAAAACCGGCACCTCACAGGCCTGTTCGTTGATACTTTTCTGAGTGAAGAGACCGACAAAGGCGTGTTCGCGGAAGCGACCGTCGTTCTGCTTGACGCGGTAACCGATATAGACCAGAGGTTCAGCGCGATAGATGAGGCTCACCTGATCGGTCAACTCGACCAGCAGGTCTTGGTCGCGTTCCAATCGCGACCGCTGATTCTGGTTGATCGCAGCTGCGACTGAGCCGTCGCCATCGACCAGCACCCTTTCGGGAAACCAGCCGAAAGGGCCCTCGCAGAAGGTCGCACGACAGACGCCGCCGGCATGGGCGACATCAACTGTTGAGGAACCGAAGCAAAGAAAGTTGCCGTTCATCAGCCAATCAAAAAAATCGACATGAGAAGCATCAACAACGGCCCCTTTAATCTGCTCCAGCTGTTCACTGAAACGGCTTCTCTCCTCCCCGGCCTTTTGCACCAGTTCAATCGTCTTCAGTACTTCATCGCCAAAGCTTGCTGGGTCGTTAAGGCCTCGTTCAACCTGTACCAGCATGAACGACTCGCGCACACTTTCTCCTTCAGCATGGGCGAGTTCACGCAAAACACCATGGTCTCTCCGCACAGAAAGGATCGGGTGAGAGATGATGATGGCCTGAACCTGGAGACGCTGGAACATGATCTGCAGGGAATCGACCAGAAAAGGCACATCCGGTGTGTTGATCAGCAGGTAGTCGGCCTCACGACCATCGGGCCTGAACCAGTCGAGATTGACCAGAGTCTTACGCCGAGCCAGGAAGTCGCGAATAGCCAACAACCAGTCGAGAATCGTCTCCGGTGCACGTTTCAGCAGAACATGGGAGTGGCTGTAAGTCAGCAGGTTATCGGCCAGACAAAGGAGCAGTTGCTGCTCGTCGGGAGTCGTTCTCCCCTCCAGCAAAGCAACGAGGCTGACACGCAGCCTCTCGATTTCACGCAGATGAAAACTGTCGCGGGTTTCGATTCTGACGTTCATCGCTGCTCTCCTGAGGCCTGACCATAAAATGGGATGACACAGTGAGTTTAAAAGATGACACGGACTCTTTCAACCCGGATCAGACAAAAACAAGGTCTATTCAAGGATGACGATTTGCGCTTCCTGGCGCAGTTCCTCGACCCAGGCGGACAGCAGCTCACCACCCTTGATACGCTTCAGCAGGTCGATGATGCGAGTCCGCGACTCCTCCAGGGTCGGCAACCCAGGAAGATCACGTTCACTGACCTTGATCAGGTGCAGCCCGAAGGGGGTGCGGACCGGACCAATCACCTCACCGACTACCGCGCTGAAGACCGCCTCGGAGAAGGTTGGGTCGAGCTCCTGGCGACGGACGAACCCGAGATCGCCTCCCCCAGGGGCACTGGGACATGATGAGAATTTTTGAGCCGGGGTGCCAAAATCCCCTTCTTTGGCGAGGGCCCTGACCTCTTCCGCCAGGCGGGAGGCTTGATCGGGATCCTGCGGGTCGATGGGAAAAAGGATATGACTGGCCCTCACCCGCTCCGGTCGACGCAACTGATCGCTGTGCCGATGAAAAAAACTTTCGATCTCTTCCTGCACAGGATCGGGAAGGTTTTCGAGTCGGCGCGCCGACATGAGATCCGCGGTAACGTCCTTGCGCACCATCCTCACGAAAGCGGCCTCGTCCATACCGCGCTCGGCAAGCCTCGACCAGAAGTCCTTGGGGTTGCCGGCCATTCTGACAATACGCGCTTTCTCGGCATCGATCTCCTCTTGGGTGGCGACCACCCCCTGGGCAAGAGCCGCCTGGTAGATCAGTTCCCGAGCGATGAGGCGCTCCAGGGCCATCTCCCTTAAGCCCGCATGCTCCGTCTCCGGTACGTCCTCCAAAGTTGCATGAAACTGCTCCTGGGCCAGCCCCTGCATGGCCGCAGCCAAGGCCTTGTCATCGATGGGCACACCGTTGACGGTAGCGATAATGTTTGCTTGTGGCATAAGACTAATCACCTCGATAGGGTTTCATGTTTAAATGGAAGTTCCTGTAATATCGACGTGTTTAAGGAAACGCACAGCCAACACCCGAAGTTATGTGGCATTCAACTGCTCCAGCATTTGCCTTACCCATTGTTCTTTCTGGCGCTGCAGCGAAGGCAGGGGATGAAAGTACTTCCCATGTTGGCCCGGCTTAGCCAACCCCATCACTGGCGACTCCGACACAAGCATGCCTGTTGCCCGTTCGATAAGTGGATTGAGATTGTCGCTAACGCCCCAAGCGCAAACAATTGGAGCCTTGGATTTTCTTGACAGGTGCTTCTCAAGCTCCAACGAGCGTTCTGGCGCAAATATCGAATGGACCTGACTGCCCGTTTGTTCCTCAAGTCGCACGAAACGCTCTGCAAATGAACCACTTTGAGGGTCACGAAGATCAGACAGGTTGAGGACTCGAACATGCTCCCAACCGGAATAGTGCATGACACGCATGACCTGATATTGCGTTGTATCGGGTACGGTTGGTACGAGTTGAGTCATCATACCTGATATGCGGCAAGAGTCGACCAGGTGATTCGTTTCGTCAATCGGCCTGGAAGAGCCGGGATTCATCATCACGAACACTGCATCGGCTTCCGGATTACAAGACGCATCCTTATGCGTTATCTCGAGAACACTACGACATTTCAACGGCTCTGTTCCCTGCACATTCAGCCAATAAAAGTGGCCGAGCACCCTGTATTGCTGCTTCAGGCTGCTAGCCGGGATGAACGTGACTGCCATATTGTTTATTACCTAACGGACCGTGCTAAACGGGCTGGAGCCTGTCCTTTTCGAGAGTATAGAGACCTGAACACAAACCATCGTCGCAACGTCTTGTCCACTCGAGTCATTGATTTGCCAAGGTTAGCTCACCAGACAAAGTTTTCGATTTACTTTTCTGGGCAGTTCAACTGCATATCAAACAGATTGAAACCTTGCATGATCAATGACACAAAGGCAAGCCCTACTGAAGCGAATCTAGAATATCCGCTCCCCCTTATTTGAGGGACATGCCGTTTCCTGAAATAACAGTCTCCACCGTTTTGAACGCATACCCCATAGCCCGATAGCCACGTTGGCGTTTGTCCCACATGCGGCTGAGCTGGGGCTGATCGGTTTCGGCGTAATCGTAGATGAGCACATCCTGGTTACCGACGGGGCACTGCCGAGAAAAAGCGAAAGATTCTTTAC
>PKTY01000286.1 GCA_002869725.1 Desulfuromonas sp.
AATGACCAAGGGCCACATAGTCGAGATTCCAACGTTTGAGGTCGTTCAGGGTAAAAGGCAGATCCTTTTTGCGATAATTCCACTCCGGGCTGCCTTGGCGGGAACCATGCAACAATCCAATGTGTAACCCATCATCGCTGCGCCGTTGCATACCCTCAAGAGCGTCTTCCGATACAAAACTGCGGTAGGCAAAACCGTACAGATAGACCTGCTGGCCATTGACAGTCAAAGCCACCGGCTCTTTCAGTTGAGGCTGATCGAGCAAAACCACGCCGGGAAAGTCGGCCTGGCGATAAACGGCATCGGCGGACACCAGGCTGTCATGGGTGCCGGGCAATAGCACCGGCACGATCCCCCGTTCCGCCAAACGCTGCAGGCCGGACTGCACCTTGCCCAATACAGCTTGCCGGGGGCGCGGGTGGTCGAAAAGATCGCCGGCGATGAGCAGCAACTGAGCTTCTTTCTTGATCGCCAGAGTAACGATGCGCTCAAAAGTATCGAGAAAATCAACCTGCCGCTGCGGTGCCCGATTGCCGAGAGCAGCAAAGGAACTGTCGAGATGCAGGTCGGCGGTATGTAAAATACGAATCATGGCAGAACGTCTTTCTATATCAGGGCGTTTAAAACAACCCGGATAGCCCATGAATGGGCTTTTTCAACAACAGGCTATCGCCTGAAAACAGAATAATAAATCGAAACCGGAGCGAATTTAATACATTATTGCTTTTACTGAGCCTGCTGCCGCTGATAACGACGATCCCACCATAGGTGATCCACCGCAGCAGACAAGGTATCGCCAACCAGCACTAAGGTCAGGCCGGAGCGGCGGCCGCCGCTGCCGGCAAAAAAATCCCGGTCGCCACACTGGGCAACAATGTCGTCCAGGGTGCCGTTCAGCACCTCCTGGCCGGAAAAACCCAGCCGATGCACCAGACTAATGGCCACATTGGTCCCATAACCCCGGCGCAGGCGGTCGACTAATTCCGTCAGCGGCAGATGGTTCATATAAATTACCAGGGTTACCCCGGGAGCAGCCAACTCCTCCAGGGAGGGACTGCCGGGTTGTTCTTCCAGAACCCGGGGTGAAACGATCAGGGTACGACTACATTTTCCTGACAGATTGAGAGTTCGCTTAAGCAGAGCCGAGGCCGCATTGACCGTGCTGACACCGGGAATCACCTCGGCCGCCTCACCCAGATGCTCTATCAGGGCCTGAAAGGGAGAGAAAAAGGTCAGATCCCCAGGCACCAGAAAGGTCACCGCCCCCTGTTGTTGCTGCCGTTGCAGCTGTGTCAACAATCCGGCAAAAGAATAGTCATAAGGGTTGCAAAGTTCCTTGCCGACCAATAAATCGGCAAAGCTCTCATCAAAGGGACTGAAGGCATAGACTGTCCGGCATTCGGCCAGCAACCGGGCCCCTTTAAGGGTCAACAATTCAGGGTCACCCGGTCCGGCACCGACAAAATACACCTGGCTCACAACTGGCACTCTTCTTGCTTAGTTTCTTGATGTGCTTTTTGCAAATAGATAAGAAACTCGCGATTGCCCTTGGGGCCGAGAACCGGACTTTCGACCACCCCTCGAACCCGGCAACCGAGTTCTGTCGCCAGATGCTCGATACGCGTCACCACCGTAGCGTGCTGTTCGGGGTCGCGCACCACCCCACCTTTGCCAACCTGACCGCGGCCAACCTCGAATTGGGGTTTGATCAAAGCCACCACTTCGGCCCCGTCGCCGAGCAGCGACAGGGTTACCGGCAACACCTTGTCAAGGGAGATAAAGGACGCGTCGATCACCGCCAGAGAAGGCGCTTCGGCAAGTTGATCATTTCGCAAATGACGGATATTGGTCCGCTCCAGATTAACCACACGGGGGTCCTGGCGCAGACTCCAGGCCAACTGGCCGTAACCGACATCGACGGCATAGACCTTGGCAGCTCCCTGTTGCAACAGGCAATCGGTGAAACCACCCGTCGAGGCACCAACGTCGATGGCCACACGACCGGTCACTGTCAGGGC
>PKTY01000289.1 GCA_002869725.1 Desulfuromonas sp.
ATTCCGGGTGTGATCACCACGACACCAAACGAACATCTGACTGAAGTGATGCGCAAACTGTCCAGCCGCGGTCTGGAAGAGATTCCGGTGGTCGATCCGGACGACCCGCAAAACGTCCTTTACATGTTGACCCGGCGCGCTGTGCTGGCTCGCTACGCCAGTGAACTCGAGAAGAAGAAGGAAGACTTTTCCGACCCCATGGGGAACTGATGAGACAGCCAATTATCCCATTTTCCGCACTGCTTGGCCAGGAAACCATGCAAGCCGCCCTGCTGGTAAATGCGGTTGATCCCGGTATCGGCGGAGTGCTGATCCGCGGCCAGAAAGGCACCGGCAAATCGACGGCTGCCCGCGCCCTGGCCAGCTTGCTGCCACCGCTCGAGGTGATCCCCGGCTGCCCCTACCACTGCCCTCCCGACGCACCGGAACAGATGCACGACGGCTGCCGGGATCGCTTCGATGCTGGTGAAACCTTTGCTCCGGCGAAGCTGCCGACCCCGTTTATCGACCTGCCCCTCTCAGCCAGTGAGGATCGCCTGGTCGGCACACTCCACCTCGGCAAAACCCTGGAGACCGGTGAACGTCACTTCGAACCCGGCTTACTGGCCGCCGCCAACCGGGGCATCCTCTACGTGGACGAGGTCAACCTGCTGCCGGACCATCTGGTCGACCTGCTATTGGATGCTGCGGTCTCCGGAATAAACCTCGTGGAACGCGAGGGGATGCAAGTCAGCCATCCGGCCCGATTTCTGCTGGTAGGCACCATGAACCCGGAAGAAGGAGATTTGAGGCCGCAGTTCCTTGACCGCTTCGCTCTTTGTGTTGAGGTCGCTGGCTTGCAAGATCCCGACCTGCGTCGCGAAGTGGTCCTGCGGCGCCTCGCCTTCGACCAGGATCCGGCCAGCTTTCAAGAAACGTGGCAAGAGCAGGAGCTGGGGCTGGCCCAACAATTGATCACGGCACGCCGACAGCTGCAAGCGGTGGCTATCCCCGAAGAAGTTCTGGACCAGGCCGTCACACTGACGACCGCGGCCAGGGTCCAGGGGCACCGTGCCGACCTGGCGCTGATCCGTACAGCACGCGCGCTGGCGGCCTTGCTGGACCGTCCAGCGATCGGGCCAATGGAACTGGCAGAAGCCGCCCGCCTGGTGCTGCCGCACCGCCTGGAGCGATCAGTCGCCAGCGGATCAGAATCCCTGGGGGCCCAGATCACGAGTTTGCTTGAAACCCACCTGTCTCTTGAAAATGACCCAGGGGGGCCGGAGGAGATCGCGCCGGACACGCTCTATTACATGGATGAAGACATTGAATTCCCCGGCTCCGCAGCGGCCGGCGTCAGCTTGTTCACACACCTTAAAAAAAAACGGTTGAGCGCACCTTCGCCCCTGCAGAAACCATCGACCTGAGCACCCTCGCCCTGCCGGAAACGCTCTCCCGACGCACAACCCAAAGTCTGCGAACCTCCGCCGGGAATGATGCTCGCCACGGCCGACAAACAGGAACACGCCCATACCGGCCTGGGGAGAAACAGCCAATTGACTTGAGCGCCAGCGTGTCGAGAACAGCTGCGCGCCAGAGGTTCACCAACCCGCCGGTCAGCTCACTGCGACCACGTCCGACAGACCTTCAGCAGAAGGTGTTCCAGCGAACCCGACGACGGCTGGTGGTGCTGGCGGTTGACCTGTCCGATTCTATGGGGAATGGACCGAGCAATCGGATGGGTGCCGCGCTCGGCACTGCTCTGGCCCTGGCACAGCAGTCGTATCTGAACCGCAACCAGGTCAGCCTGGTGACCTTCAGGGACCAGGCCGCCCAGGTGGTGTTTCCGCCAACCGGCAGCGTCACCCTGGTACGCCGCAAGCTGGGTAAGCTTGCCATTGGCGGGGCGACCCCGCTGGCGGACGGTCTGCTCACTGCCTTGCGGATTATCCGCCAGGCACAGGGCAAGCAGCCCGGTATCGAACCGCTGCTGGTGCTGCTCTCCGACGGTGAGGCGACCGCGCCCAAGACTCCTGGTG
>PKTY01000123.1 GCA_002869725.1 Desulfuromonas sp.
CTGACGGAGAAAAGAATGTTCGAGGTTCACACAACTGACCAATTTGCCGGGAGCTCTAGAAAGAATATCTTAATATAACGAGGTGTTTTAATGGATCGACTGTTCAAAGGGATCGCCAAATTTCGCCATGAGGATTTCGAGTCTCACCGGGAACTCTTCAAGCAGCTCGGGCGCGAGCAACGCCCTCACACCCTGTTTATCGGCTGCTCTGATTCGCGAATCGTCCCCGAACTGATCACCCGCACCCGGCCAGGCGAGCTGTTCATGGTACGTAACATCGCCAATATTGTTCCCCCCTATCGAGAGACCGAAGAAATGGTCGGTACCACCTCGGCTATCGAGTATGCCGTGCAGGTGCTCGGGGTCGAGGCGATTGTGATCTGCGGGCACTCCAACTGTGGCGGCTGTGCCGCCATGCACAAGAGTGATGAGGAGTTGCAGCACATCCCTCATGTCAAACGCTGGCTGAAGGGCTCACATGAAGTGCGCGAAAGGGTCGGGCGACAGCTGGTCGAGGGGACGCCTGAGGAACGTGAATGGCTGACCGAGCAGATCAATATCCTGGTGCAGATGCGCAACCTGCTTACCTACCCGTATATCCGTGAACGCTACGATCAGGGGAAGCTCGATGTGCTGGGCTGGTATTACATCATCGAAACCGGGGAGATCTTAAACTTCAACGATCGCACCGAAAGCTTCGAACTGATCGCTGCGGCGGAGAGTCTACATGGCCCATAGCCGGAGGCTCGGCGCAGAACCAGACATGAGGTCCACTCAGCCTTTATGCTCAGGTTCGCCGCTCCAGACCGGATCCCAGCCGAACTGGCGCCTGAGCCTCTCCTCGGGATACTGCTCCAGAAACTCCTCCTCACTGAAGCAGAAACGATAATTCGAGCAATAATCGAGAAGCAGTCGGTAGGCTTGATTGATGTCTTTGATCTGCTCACTATCCTCATCCGGACAGAGGTCCGGATGGTTCTCTTTGACCCGTTGGCGATAGCGCAGTTTGACTTGGCGCAAGGTGGCCCGCTCGCCCAACCCGAACAGTGCCAATGCAGATCTGAGTTCACTGAATTTCAAGGGATTACTCCTCAAGTGGACTTGAAGCTTGTACCTGAAGTAGAGCAGACTCCCCACCCCAGGGCAAGTCTGCCAGGCACATACGAACTTGACAGTCAAATAGACCTAAACTAATGATGGACATAATGAGGTAAAGACGTTGCCGGCGAGGGGTGTCATAAAGTGAGGCTGGGAGAGCTGGGAGAGTTCAAACTTATCGATCGTATCAAGCAGCAGGCCGGTCTCAACCCTGACGTGATCCGGGGGATTGGTGATGATGCCGCCGAATTGAAAATCCCGGCCGGTCACCATCTGCTGACCTCCACCGACCTTCTGATTGAGGAGGTCCACTTCCGTTTCGCATGGACCGATGGCGAACGTCTCGGACGCAAAGCCGTCGCCGTCAACCTGAGCGACCTTGCCGCGATGGGGGCCACCCCCCGCTTCCTCTACCTGGGGCTTTCCTGTCCCGCCGACAGCGAACTGGAGCGGGTCGAAGGCCTGCTGCGAGGAGTCCTGGCCGAGTGTGAGCGTTTCGGTGTCAGCCTGGTCGGCGGTGATACCTGTTGCAGCCCTGGCCCCTGGATCCTCTCGGTGGTTGTCGAAGGGAGCGCTCCGGACGGACGATCTGTGGGCCGCAACGGCGGGCGGCCAGACGATCTGCTGATGGTTTCCGGAACCCTCGGCGACAGCGCCCTCGGCCTCTCTCTGCTCCAAAAAGGGAAGGTTGTCCCCCCTCTTCTTCTGCAGCGCCACCTGGCACCGACCCCGAGGGTTGCCCTGGGCCAGGCGCTGGCATCGGCCGGGCTGGCATCCGCCATGATCGACATTTCCGACGGCTTGGCCGCCGATCTGGGCCATCTCCTGCGGGCCGGCCGGCTCGACGCCGAACTGGACCTCGCCAGCTTGCCCCTTTCCACTGAGTTTGCTGGGCAGTACCGGAGCAATCCGAGCCTGATCGATCTGGCCCTTCATGGCGGCGAAGACTACGAGCTGTTGTTTAGCGTTGCCGAGGATGCCGCTCCAACCGTAGAACGACTCGCCGCTGAACTCGCGGTGCCGGTGTCCAGAATCGGCCGACTCAAAGCTGGGAGCGGAGCGATCGATCTACGGGAGGCCGATGGCCAACTGCATCCAGTGACAGCTGACGGCTTTGACCATTTCGCCAGCCGCGTAGGAGATCAGCCGTGACCGGGGGACTGCGGCCGGCATGGTCTGGAGAGAGCCTCAGCGACGCGGACTTTGCAGAGCTTGCCCGTCTGCTCGCCGAACAACGCTCCTTCGATCTGGAGGGCTACAAGGATGGCTGTATTCGTCGGCGGATCGCCAAGCGGCTGCGCAGCGAGGGGGTGACCAGCGTTGCAACCTATCTGCAGCGTTTACGGGAGGATCCGGACGAACTCGACGCTCTGCTCGCCACCATCTCGATCCACGTATCCCAATTTTTTCGCAATCCCGAAGTCTTTCAGCTGTTGGAAAGGGTGATTCTGCCCGACCTGTGCCGCCAGGTACGGGCAGCGGGGCGCGACTGCTTGCGCCTGTGGTCTGCCGGCTGCGCCGGCGGCGAAGAGCCCTACTCGCTGGCCCTGCTTCTGGATGAACTCAATCCTGCCGGGCTGAAAATCGACATTCTCGGCACCGACATCAGCCAACCAACTCTCGATGCCGCCGAACAGGCAGCTTTCGACCGGCAGCGTCTCAAGGAAGTGCCACAGGCGGTTTTGCACACGTACTTTCAGAAAGAAGGGGAGCAGTTCCGGTTGATTGAGCGCATCCGGTCGATGGTGCGCTTTGAACGGCACAATGTAGTCACTGCAGCGGTCTACCCGGAAGCCGATCTGATCCTATGCCGCAATGTTCTGATCTATTTCTCTGCATTGGAGCAGGAACGGATCCTGACCGGATTCGCCGAATGTCTCTCCCCCTTTGGCGTTCTGGTTTTGGGACGATCAGAATTCCTGCATGGCGTTCCCGGTCGCTACTTCAATGCTGAATATCCGGCCGACAAGGTTTACCGCTGCAACCTGCGGGAGGATCATGACCAACTGGCTGTACAGAGAAGCCTTGATGTCGAATGATCATGGATGAAACGGTCGAAACTGGACAGTGGAGAATAGCGCGGGCGCCTGAGGTTCTCCACGCCAACGGGCTTGGTTCCTGCGTAGCGGTCTGCCTCTACGCCAGCGGGCAACAGCTGGGAGCTCTCGGCCACCTGATGCTCCCTGGCGAGAGAGGCCAGACAGGGTCGGGCGACCTGGACCGCTTTGTAGCAAGCGCGATCCGCCGGATGGTTGAGGCCTTGAGCGAAGCCGGCGTTGAACCGGGCAGCCTGGTGGCTAAAATTGCTGGTGGTGGTAACCTGTTCGAAAACGAGAATCAGACTCTGATCAGCGGGATCGGGTCCCGTAATGCGCGCAGTGCGCGCCAGATCCTGACACTGCTTGGTATTCCGGTTCTCGCCGAGGACATTGGCGGCAATCGCGAACGCAGCGTCAGCTTTGACCTTGCCAGCGGCGAAATGATCGTTTACTGTGCGAGTGATAACCTGAAACAAACCTTCTGACCGGCTGTCTGTCGGGATATCTTGACCTGAAGGAGTGCTCAGATGCAAAAAACCATTCTCAGCTTCTGTCTCTGCCTCATCCTGTCTTCCGGATTTGCCCCCCTGGCCGGTGCAGTTGGTCTCAACGACGTCATTCAGGCTTTGCAAACCCCTTTCCAGACAGAAACCGAGCCGGCTCAGAGGATTTTCGACTACTCCGCCGAATTCTTTCAGGAATCACGGATCGCTTCCCTCGACCGGCTACAACGTGCCCGTGGCACGGTACAGGTCGCTTTCAATTACCAAAATATCGACCGGGTTCCGTTGGTTCGCTTCCGCTGGGAGTATGACCAGCCGACCAACCAGGAGATCGTCTCCGACGGCGAGACCATGTGGGTCTATCTTCCGGAGAACAACCAGGTAATCCAGTCGAATATCGAGATGGTTAACCGTGCCCGAGAGAATGATCCGATGACATTTCTGACCGGTTTGGGCAACCTGTCCCGGGACTTTTCCATCAGCTGGGGTGAACCGAACCGTGATATCGATGGCAACTACGTGCTTGACCTGCGCCCCTACAAAACTACCGCACTGCTCAACCGGATGGTGATTGTGGTCGACAGCCTGGCGGTCGATCACTTCCTGCAGGGTGAGCAGGGGGCTGTGCAGACTGCTGCGCCCCAGGTGCCCTCTGTTCCTTTTCCGCCAGGAAGTTTCATGAACGCCTCGACGTCGGCCGGGGGAGCCTGGTTCCCGATCCTCTCAACAACGGTTTACGATCCGAACGGCAACAGCACGATCATCGAATTCAGTGATCTCAGGGTCAATGAGGGGGTCTCTTCGATGAGTTTCGACTTTATTATGCCGGCCGGTGTCCAGGTGGTCAGACCTACCGGCCAAGAAATGGGATTCTGAGCCCAGCAGAAAATCGAATGGCAAGACCGCCCCGGAGGAATAGTTTGCCCCGGGGCGGTCTTGTGTTAAAACACCTCGAATATCGGTGAAATTTCAGGGAGTGCCGGCCTGAGTGACACACGAGGAGGCCTGTTTGCAGATGAAAAATGTCAGTTTGGTCAGTCTCGGCTGCCCGAAAAATCTGGTCGATGCCGAAGTGATGCTCGGCCACCTTCCCGCCGACCGCTTTACCATCGTCACCAATGAAGCGGACGCCGACATCATTATTGTTAACACCTGCGCCTTCATCCAGGACGCGCGAGAGGAATCGATCGAGACCATCCTTGAAGTGGCGGACTTCAAACAGACCGGTCGCTGCAAACTGCTGGTGGTCAGCGGGTGCATGCCTCAACGCTATCAGCAGGAGCTGGCCGTCGAACTCCCCGAGGTCGACCTGTTCATGGGGACGGCCGATGCACCGCGCATCGTCGAACTGCTTGACCGTTGCCTGACTGGCAGCGGCCGTGACCATCAGATCAGCCTTCCCGACTACCTCTACGACGAGAGGACACCGCGTGTCACCTCGTCACCCTTCTACTCGGCCTATGTCAAGATTGCCGATGGCTGCGCCAATCACTGCTCCTACTGTGTGATTCCCAGTATCCGTGGCACCCTGCGCTCGCGCTCTATCTCTTCAGTGGTGGCTGAAGTCGAGCGGCTGGTCAGCGAGGGGGTCAGGGAAATCAACCTGATCGCTCAGGATGTGACCGCTTTCGGAGCGGAGCGAGAGAGTGGTCCGCAACTTCCGGCCCTGCTGCGGGAGCTGGTCCGAATCGACAACCTGGACTGGCTGCGCCTGCTCTATGCCTATCCCGACGGAGTGACCGACGAGCTGCTCGACCTGATCGCCGGAGAAGCGAAAATCTGCAACTACCTCGATCTGCCGATTCAACACATTGACGACCAGGTCCTGGGCGCCATGAACAGGCGGGTTGACGAGGCTGGCATCCGGTCCCTGCTTGAGCGGATCCGTTCGCGCATCCCCGATATGACCCTGCGCACCTCGCTGATTGTCGGTTTTCCCGGCGAGACCGACCAGCAGTTCCGCAAGCTGCAGGCCTTTGTCGAAGAGGGGCATTTCGAAAGGCTCGGCGTATTTCGTTACTCCCGGGAGGAAGGGACCTCGGCGGCCCTCCTTCCCGGGCAGGTGGCCGACCGGGTCAAGCAGGCCCGCTATCAGCGCCTGATGAAAGCTCAAGCCAGAGTCTCGTTCCGCAAAAACCGCCAGCTGGTCGGGCGCATCGAACCGGTGCTGATTGAAGGTTACAGCGAGGAGACCGACCTACTGCTCAAGGGGCGCTGCGTTCGCCAGGCTCCGGATGTCGATGGCCAGGTCTATATCACTGCCGGCCAGGCGGAGGTGGGACAGATCGTCCCCTTGAAAATCACCGATTCGTCGGAATACGACCTGATCGGCGAAATCGTCGAGGAGTAGTTCTTGCTCTGGAACCGGCCGAGGGTCCTTGTTCTGCTCGGTCTGATTGTCGCCCTGGGCTGGTGGCAGTGGCATCCTCAGCCTGGTGAAGTGCGCCGGACCCGCCTGCTGATGGGGACAACTGTCGAGGTCGTTGTCCTCGGCACCGCCACGGATCAGGCCGAAGCGGCCATCGAGGCGGCTTTTGCCGAAATGACCCGTCTGGAGCGGCTGCTCGGCAGCGGCTATGCCGAGAGCGACCCGGCAAAACTGAGCCGCAGTCAGACTGAGATGGTCGTTGCCGAGGAAACGGCTCAGATTCTAGAACTGGGATTGCAGGTGGCTCGAGAGAGTCGGGGGGCCTTCGATCTCGGTCTCGGTCGCTTGAACGCACTCTGGGGACTGGATGGCCCTGACCCCAGGGTGCCAAAACCTGATCAGATCAAGGCGGCTCTGGTTGGTCTAGGCCCGGAAGCCCTGGACGTCGATGGCGTCCGAGTTCGTCGTCGACAGGAGGTCGCTATCGACCTTGGCGCAATTGCCAAGGGGTATATCGTCGATCGCGGGGTGCAGGTTTTGCGTGACCATGGCGTGACTCAGGCTGCCTTGAATGCTGGCGGTGACATGTTTCTGCTCGGCCACCATCGTGACCGCCCCTGGCATATCGGCATAAAACACCCGCGCAAGACGACCGAAGTCCTGGCGACACTGAGCCTGCAGAACCGGGCCGTGGTGACTTCCGGCGATTACGAGAGATTTTTCGAGGAGGGTGGCGAGCGCTATCACCACCTGTTCGACCCCAAAACCGGATACCCGGCACGAGCCTGTCAGAGTGTAACGGTGGTCGCCCCATCAACGGCTCTTGCCGATGCCCTGGCAACCGCGGTATTCGTTCTGGGCGTCGAGCAAGGATTTGAGCTGATTGGCAGATTTCCGGAGACGGCCGCCCTGATTGTCGCCAGCGACGGCAGTCAGCATGGGAGCCCTGGCCTGGAGCAGTACCGGGCGGGCCCATGAAGCCGATCTGGAGATACCTGACCACCGGCGATCTGATTCTGGTGGTGACTCTGGCCCTGCTCGGGCTCTCCGGCCTCGCCTGGGTGCTGGCCCTTCCGGCTGGGGCTCGGTTGGTGGTCAGCGACGGCGAGAGCATCATCTATACAGCCGGCCTCGATACTCCCGGCGAGATGGACGTTACAGGGCCGTTGGGAATAACCAGACTGGCCGTCGATGAACGGGGGGTGCGAGTGTTGGGATCCCCCTGTCCTCTGAAAATCTGCATGGGGATGGGACCCATTCGCCACAGCAACGAACTAATTGCCTGCATCCCGAACCGAATACTGGTGCGTATTGAAGGGGTCTCTAAAGACGGGCCGGACTATGACCTGCTCAGCCGCTGACTCTCACCGTCGTGAGCAGAGAGCCAGACGGCAGGCGCTGCTGGCACTGTTCACGGCCCTGGCCGTGGTCGTCCACAGCTTCGAGGCCTTGTTGCCGACGCCGGTCCCCTGGCTGCGCCTCGGCCTGGCTAACGCCCTGACAGTGGTGGTGTTGTTTTTGTATGGCGCCGGCGCCGCCTGGTCGCTGACTCTGACCAGGATCGGACTGGCCGCGATCCTCCTCGGTCGATTGTTCAGCCCCGGATTCTGGCTGGCGCTATGCGGCGGGTGCGCGGCGACCCTGACCATGGTCACGATGCGCAAAGTGGCTGGAAAAGGACTCAGTCCGATCGGCGTTTCGGTGGCCGGCGCGGCGGCCCACGCCGTCGGTCAGCTGCTTGCGGCCTGGTGGCTGCTGGTTCGCCACCCGGCAATCGGGCAAACCCTGCCGGTCTTGCTGTTGCTGTCGATTGTAAGTGGGCTGCTGACCGGATGGCTCGCCGCTGTGCTTGTCGAGCAGCTGCAACGCAATCCGCTGGTGGTGGAGACGTTGCCGGACTGAACGACGGGTACATCGCAAAACAACTTGTCAAGTGACACATCTTAAGACGGAGGAGTAGACCATGGGAATTGTGCGCCTGGCCCTGTTGAGCGGGTTGGTCATCAGCCTGTATGCCTGTGCTCCAAGCATCCAGTCCAGCATTGAACGTCCGCTGCTGCCGACCTCCGGCCTGCCCGGCGCCGAAATCAGCGCCGGCCCCCCCTTGAAAATTGTCTATCCTGCCACTGCCATTTACCCGGCTGGTTCTGTACTCCCTGACCCCAGGGGCCTGAGCCACCTTGAAGCCCTTGCCACATGGCTGCAAGGGAACTCAATGGCGAATTGGCAGGTGCGTTCCTGGGTCGAATCGACTGACCCAACAGCGACTGCCCGTGCTGAAAAGCGCCGGCAGCTGCTGAGCCGCTTTTTCGAACGCAAGGGCTTGAATGTGACACGCTGGGACTGGCAGGGGGGCGAACCGGAAGGAGCGCAGCTGAGCCTGACCATGGTCACAGACGCCCCCTGATATCGATCAGCTCCGCCTGTTCGAACCAATAGACCTCCCGGCAAAATTCGCAGGTGACCGTCACGGTCTGCTGTTCCTCCATCATCTGTGTCAGTTCCTCCCTGCCGAGCAGCGACAGCAGGGCAGCGCTCTGCTGGTGGCTGCAGTGACAGCAGAAACGCAACGGCGTCTCGCCAAGAATCTGGCAGGAAAAACCGTGGAGCAAGCCTTCGGCCAGCTGTTGTGGTGAAGCCCCTTTGCGAAACTGTTCGGTGGTTGGTGGCAGGCTACGAATCCGGGCTTCAAGCTGTTCGGCCAGGTCGACAGGGGCTCCCGGCATGAGCTGAAGCAGGAAGCCGCCAGCGACCGCCACCCTGCCGTCTTGATCCAGCTCGACCCCGAGACCGACACTTGACGGAGTCTGTTCGGAAGTGGTGAAATAATAGGCAATATCTTCGGCAATCTCGCTGCTGAACAACTGAACCATACCGCGGTACGGTTCCTTGAGGCCGAGATCCTTGATCACATGCAGAAAACCGGCTTTGCCAATGGCGTTGGCGACATCGAAGTGCCCCTGCCGCAACGGCAGATTGGCCACCGGCTGTTTGAGGGAGGCGCGAACGGTACCGCAAGGTTCCGCTTCGGCCTGCAGCCTGCGGAGAGGACCGCTCCCCTCGACCCTGAGAGCGATGCGCTGGGAACCCTTGAGCAGGCTGCTCATCAGGGCAGCGCCGGTGGCCAGGCGACCGATGGCCACCGTGGCGGTCGGGTCACTCTGCTGGCGATGGCGAATCTCCTCGACGAGCTCGGTCGTTTGGGCAATGCAGACGCGGACCAGGCCGTCTTCACTTAGAACACGAAGTAGATGATCAGACATGACACACTCCTTGAACGGGCGAAGAATCTTAGCGGAAATAGCCGCTATGGTAAAGGGAGGAACGCCCGGATGTGTGTGAGAGGTATCGGACATGACTGACTTTTCCGCCTGGCTCCCCTACCTGTTTCCCCCCCTGCTCGGAGCCCTGATCGGTTACGTCACCAATTACATCGCGATCCGCATGCTGTTTCGCCCCCTCAAACCTTGGCGGATCTGTGGACTGCGTCTACCGCTGACACCAGGGATCATTCCGGCCAAGCGCGGTGAACTGGCTCGTCGCATGGGGGAGATGGTCGGCAGCCACCTGCTGACACCTGAGGATGTCGGGCTAGCCTTGAGCCAGCCTGAGCTGCGTCGAGAACTTAAGGGCGCGGTCAACGATAAGCTTGGTACTTTTCTCGACCGTGAGCTGGGAGCGGTCGAGTCGCTGGTCCCCTTGGAGTACCAGGGACGTTTTCGCGAACTGCTCGATCTTCTGCGCTGGAAAGTTGTCCGGCTGGGGGCTGAATATCTGGAAAGCGCTGAGTTCGAACAAGAGCTGCGCAGCTATCTCGAACAGGTCGGTGACCGCCTGCTTGCCCGCGACCTCGAAAGTTTCCTGACCCCTGAACGTTACAGCACACTGCTGCAACACCTCGAACGGCGCTATGCGCAACTTCTTGCCGCACCATACACAGCTCAGGAGGTCGGCCGTTTTGTCGATGAGCGCAGCGAGCGATTTCTGCAGAGCCAGCGCAGCCTGCGCGAACTGCTTCCGGAAGACCTGATCGCTCTGCTGCTGGCCCAGGTCGACAAGGAGCTTCCGCCACTGCTTGAGCGTTTGGGAGGTTTGCTCTATGACCCGGAATTCCGGCAGCGCCTAGTGGTCAAGGTGCAGGAGGGGATCGAACGTTTTCTCGATTCCCTGGGCGGGTTGGCCGGGCTGCTTTCTGGGTTCATCAATCTCGACCAGGTTTACGAGAAGATCCCCTCTTTTCTCGACCAGACTGGCGAAGAACTTGCTCGCTGGCTACGTGAGGAACGCACTCAGCAGCAGATTGCAGCGATGCTCCACGAACGTCTCGAGCAGTTTTTAGATCGTCCTCTTTCCAGCTACCTCGACAAGCTCCCTTACGAAAAAATTGCCGGACTGCGCCGTTTCCTGCGCCAGCGCGCCGTGACTGCGGTTCAGGGCAGCCGTTGTCGAGAATTGCTGATGCAGCTGACCGAGCAGGGGCTGTTGCGGGTCAAGGACCACTCCTTTGCCAGTCTGGCCGCGAAGGTCCTGCCGGTAGGCGGGGTTGACCGTTTGCAGGTTGAGCTTCACAACAGGCTACTGGCAACTCTCAGGTCTCCGCAGGCCCTCAATGCTCTCGACCGGATTCTCAAGGAGCGAGTCGACACCTGGCTCTGCCAAACACCGCTGGGACGGCTCTCGGCACGTCTGCCGGCCGATGTCCGCGAGGAGCTTGAATCTGGCCTCTGTCGCCAGTTGCAGGAGATCCTGCAACGCGAAGTGCCACCATTGATCGACACTCTCGATGTCGCAAGAATGGTCGAAAACAAGGTCAATCAGCTCGATGTCCTTAAGGTGGAGGGGCTGCTGATGGGAATCATGAAAGAGCAGTTCAAATACATCAACCTGTTTGGCGCCCTGCTCGGCCTGCTGCTTGGACTGTTGAACATCGCGGCCTGGCAGCTGTTTTGAGGCTAGTCGCCCACCCATGCTCACCCTCCACACAAACTTGGTAAGCTCTTAATACCGCGAGGATTCATGTCTCCCGATCTCCACACCACCCTGAGCAGCCTACAGCGTACATTGCACGACTACACCCAGTTCTGGCGAGGTGGTCGTGAAACCCCGGTGTTACACCCTGACCTACCTGAACGTGATGCCGAGCGGATCCGCAAACTGATGGCCGACGCGCTGGCGGCCCGTAGCGGCGAGGTGGCGGCCCGACAAAAAGCCGCCTTGCTCGGTGAACTTTATTTGACTCTGGACGACAGCGGCCGACTGCGTTTTCTTGAGATTCTCGCCGGTGACTTTGGTGTCGACCAGCAGGACGTGCGCGCCCAGGCAAGTGCCCTGATGGAGTGTGACAACGATTCCGAGTTCCCGATGCTCGCCAGTCAGTTGCGCCGTTTGCTCGAGCCCCCTCAGCAACGGCTACTGCAGCTGTTCAACGGCCTGCCCAAAGGGGTCAAGTTTCTGATCGATCTGCGCGCCGACCTGAGGCGCTATCAACAGACGGCACCGGCGCTGCGCTGCTTGGACGGCGATCTTTATCGGTTGCTCGCCACCTGGTTCGACATCGGTTTTCTGGAAATGCGCCGCCTGACCTGGCAGAGTCCGGCATCGCTGCTGGAGAAGCTGATCGACTATGAAGCGGTCCATACCATTCAGTCCTGGGAGGATCTGCGCAACCGCCTGGAATCAGACAGGCACTGCTATGCATTCTTTCATCCGGCGCTTCCCGATGAGCCACTGATCTTCATCGAAGTTGCCCTGGTCGAGGGGCTCTCCACCAGTGTCCAGCAGCTGCTCGATCTGTCAGACCCCGGCATCGAACCAGGTGCAGCGGATGCGGCAATTTTTTACTCGATTTCCAACACCCAGCAGGGTTTGCAGGGGTTTAGTGTCGGACCGTTTTTGATC
>PKTY01000073.1 GCA_002869725.1 Desulfuromonas sp.
CGTCGAGTTGAGCTGCGGAGACGTTTCCAAACTGTGCGGCCTGGTGACTGGCAGCGGCAGCATTGAAGTGGCCAATGTCGATCATGTGCAGATTTTCGGGGTTGAGTCGACTGCCGTCGAGGCCTTGCCTGGAGGCACGGTGCGAGCTTATCTCTATCAGTCTGAGCTGGACCTCACGACAGAGCTGCACACTCTACCGGTCTCCTCCGAGGCGAGTGTCAAGTCTTTGACCATGGAGCACAGTTGTTCGGCTTGTGTCATTAACAGTGAAACCATCGCAACGGTTGGGCCCGTTACCGATTCCATTCAACTCTGGGGTGTTCGTCTGGATGTGCCGCAGGCTTGGGTAGTGGCCGCCGATGAACGTGGGGTCGCCAGCCGCAACGCCGATTTTGTCTATACCATTGAACCTTCGGGATATGTTGCCAACCAGGCCCAGGTGCTCCTTTACGCCGACAGTCAGCTCTGGGGGGTGTTTCCGGCAGCGAAAACGGGGACGGGGACCGTGACTCTGCCGACGGGGTACTACTTCGACCCCCGTCGCAACTACCATGTTGAGGTGCGTCTCAATAATCCTGGAGATGTCAACGAAATCAGGAGTGGACGAATCCCGGTCATGCCGCAAACCTCGGTGGCCGGGTTGTCCATTGAGGGTTTGCCGATGGATGCTTTGACGACAGTCGGGGCTTTTGTGCTGCTCAATAACGATTTCGATGAGCAGGACCAGGACAGCTCGGTGACTGCCGCTGATGTCGAAACACCGGAGATTATCGATGAAGATGACGAGCTGCGGCGTGGTTGGCTGCATACCGGTGGTGTCGAAATGGTCGATGGCAGCTGGCATCTGCAGGTCAGCGATTCGACTCGTTTGCGAGTCTACTACGACAATGGCAGTGGCCCAGTGCAATTTCTGGCCGATGATTCGCCCCTTGCGATTAGCAGTGAAGGGCAGGTGATTCCCGTCTACCTTGAGGGGGTGGCAGAAAGTACGGCTCTTCAAGAAGATTATCTGCTGGCGACCTTTGTCTCAAAGTCAGGTTCTGTGATCACAGAGCGTATTCCAGTGACGATCATGAATTTTGATGTGGCCATTGATTGCGATAGGGACAGGAGCATCATTTTTGATAGTCAGCAAGATGAAGGCGGAAAGTTTTGGGTAAATAATGATAAAGAAGTTTGCCAAGAGGGTGGAGAAGGACAACCGGATATTGAGGATGATGTCGAAGATGGCAATGACAGTAATGACAGCGAAATCAGCTGCAAGCGTGACCTCGAAGACTTTTCCCGGCTGCAGATTTTCTTCGGGGCTAACATTCCTCCGGGGCTATTCAGCTACAGTATGCAGGTGATTGGCGAAGAGGGAGAAGTCTGGCCAATGCTGAATATCTTTCCGGCGGCTAGTTTCAACGATGCTTACCTTGGGCTACCCGATTCGGCCTCTGCAGATGGTACGGAAGTGGATCTTCAACTGGAGCTAGAGATGCTGGCAGCGGTCAGTGCGGTGCCGGTCAACCTGCCAACTGCAATAATCAAGGCAAACGGAGTAACGCCGTTACTGTTCGAAGGGCGCAAGGAAGGGCGGGGCCGGTTGCGGGCGTCGCTCCTCTATCTCGGGGTTCCCGTGTTGCAGAAGGACGTACAACTCGACCTCTGGGATATCAGTTACTTCTACGATTCCCTCGTGCTCGGTGAAACGGGTGATTCAGCATATCCGGTGAATGGCCAACTCAATCCATTTGGTCCAAACCTCAACGATTCACGTCTGGGACTCTACGAAGGGGCTACCGATGAGTATGTGCTCTTTGTGCATGGCTGGAATATGGAGTCCTGGGAAAAGCGGCGCTGGGCAGAGACAGTCTTCAAACGCCTCTGGTGGCAAGGCTACCAGGGGGAGGTCGGCCTGTTCGACTGGCCCTGTCGAACCATGCCTTCCGGCGATTTCATCACCAACTTCGACTTCACCTAGACGATTGAAATTTCGCCCATAAGTCAAATTCCTATGTCC
>PKTY01000412.1 GCA_002869725.1 Desulfuromonas sp.
AAAGGTCGATGACCTTACAACCTGCGGTCAGCAGCTGCGGAACAATGGTCATCGCCGTCTGGTGTGGGACGGCGGTAAACACCAGGTCGGCGCGGTGTGCCAGGCTGTCCAAATCGACATCCTCGCAACAAAGATCAAGACAACCCTGCAATGAAGGGAAAACTTCGGCAACCGGTTGCCCCGCATACTGACGGGAAGTCACCGCAGACAGTTCCACGCCAGGGTGGGTAATCAGCAAGCGCAGCAGCTCGACTCCCGTGTAGCCACTCGCCCCAACAACAGCAACTTTGTGCATGACCTGTCACTCCTCAACCTCAACGACAAAAAGGGAAACCGTGTGGGGTTTCCCTCTTGCCAACCAATTCCGCAATCGGTCCGAAGACCGCTGATCGATTAACGCTTCGAGAACTGGAAGCTGCGCCGTGCGGCACGCTTTCCGTACTTCTTACGTTCCTTGATCCGGCTGTCACGGGTGATAAAACCGGCTTTTTTAAGGGTCGCCCGCAGTTCTGGGTCGGCCTCAAGCAGCGCCTTGGTGATACCATGCTTGATGGCACCCGCCTGGCCGGAAGGACCTCCGCCGGAAACATTGACGAAAATATCGAATTTACCGACATTTTCAGTCAACTCAAGCGGTTGGCGAACCACCATCTTCGAGGTCGGCCGTCCGAAATACTCGTCAAGGGCACGTTTATTGACAACGATATTGCCAGTACCAGGCTTGAGCCAGACCCGAGCGACGGATGTCTTTCTCTTGCCGGTAGCATAAAATTTCTGTTCAGCCATCTTATTCAATCTCCTGAGTTGCCCGCTTAAACTTCGAGTTGTTTGGGTTGCTGAGCCTGGTGGGGATGTTCTCCGCCGCAGTAGATTTTCAGCTTTCTGAACATCTGCCTGCCAAGCTTGTTCTTCGGCAGCATCCCTTTAACGGCTTTCCTGATCAGTTCATCAGGCTGTTTCTCAAGAAGCTTGGCCGCAGTGACCGACTTGAGACCACCGGGATATCCACTGTGGCGATGATAGACTTTCTGGCTCAGTTTGTTGCCGGTCAGACACACCTTGTCGGCATTGACCACAATAACAAAGTCTCCAGTATCGACACTCGGAGTGAAGATCGGCTTGTGCTTACCACGTAGGACCCGAGCAATTTCCGTGGCGGCACGCCCAAGGATTTTCCCCTCCAGATCCACCACGTACCAGTTCTTCTGGAGTTCAGCTTTTTTAGCGATTTGCGTACTCATCAGAGTTCCTCTCTATCTGTCAATCTGTGATTTGGTAACGGGGCTCACAGAAACTCGGAAAATACTCAAAAGAGCCTGACCTGTCAAGGCATTTCTTCGGAATTTCTTGGAAATAATCAGCTAAAAACCGACTCAAGTGCTGTTTTGAGCTCGCCTCTCTGAAAGGGCTTGCCCAGAAAAGTTGAAACACCGTAGTTTTGGGCCTGCTCTAACCTGCTCTGCTCATCTTCACCAGTGAGCATGATGATGGGTACCTGTTCGCCATTCGGCAACTGCCTGACCCGCTTGACAAACTCGACACCGTCCATCCCCGGCATGTTGAGGTCAGTCATAATCAGATCGTAACAACCTTCTTTAACCAGTTGGCAACCTTGATGACCGTTACTGGCACCGGTCGTCTGGAAACCGAACAGATCCAGCATATCGAAGAGCATCGATAATATCAGAGGACAATCATCGACAACCAGAATACGTTTCTTCATCGGCAGAAACCCCTTAACGCTGAGTTCCGAACAACAATTTACGAAAGAGCCTCGGACTACTCTGGGATAAAACAGTGCTGTTCGTTGATCCGTTCGCAAAGTGCTGTCAAAAGCCTGACCGTGCCATCAAGATCATTCCAGTCGAGAACCTCAACCGGGGTGTGCATGTAGCGGAGCGGAACACTGATCAGCGCTGTTGCGACTCCGCCGCAAGCCAACTGCATGACGTTGGCATCGGTCCCAGACGCCCGGGGGATTCCCATCACTTGGAACGGGATCTGCTCCTCCCGCGCAGTCGCTGTGAGCAGATCGAAAAGCACCGGATTGATATTCGGGCCACGGGCGATAACCGGCCCATTACCGAGACAGATCTCTCCTGCCTGCTTATGGTCGGCATCCGGATAGTCACTGGCAAAACCGACCTCAACAGCAATGCCGATGTCTGGCTTGACCCCGTAGACGCTGGTCGTCCCTCCACGTAGGCCGACTTCCTCCTGAACCGTCGAGACAGCATAGAGATCGATGCTCTGCCGGGCGCGTCGTTTCACCTCGCGCAGAACCTGGGCGACAATGAAAGCGCCCATCTTGTCGTCCAGGGCTCGCGAAGTCAACCGCGTCCCCTGAAGACGCTCGACGCCAACCGCGAAGGTCACCGGATCACCCACAGCCACTAACTCCTGGGCTGAAGCCCTATCACTGCAACCGATGTCGATGAACTGGTTTTTGAGAGGGACCACCTTGTCGCGATCCTTGGCGTCGATCTGGTGGATCGGCCTTTTCCCGACAACCCCCGGCACCGGCCCCTGAGCACCATGCACTGTCACCCGCTGACCTGGCACCAGGTGGGCATCGACACCACCGATGGCGGCGAAAAAAAGAAAGCCCTGTTCATCGATATACTTGACCATGAAACCGATCTCGTCGCAGTGCCCGGCCAGCATCAGCCGCGGCGCCCTCTCCGGTCCGGCCAGGCGGGCAATCAGATTGCCCATCACATCACCGGTCAGTTGATCGGCCGCATCGTGCAGGTACTTGCGAATCACCCGCTGTGCCGGCTGTTCAAAGCCCGACGGACTCGGTGCCTCAACCAATTCCTTGAAAAACTCGAAGTCCTCTTGATCCATGCAGATCTCCGGTTAAGGGGTTAACTTATCCTGACAGACGAGCTCTCCCAACTGAGAATTCTTGAATGAACGGGTAATGTGCACCGGAACGGTCTGACCGACCTGGCTGCGCTCCCCGGCAAAATTGACGATTCGCCCCCAGGTGGTCCGGCCAAAAAGCTGACCGGCTCCCTGTTTGCTCTCCCCTTCCACCAGCACTTGGCAAACCTGCCCGACATCCTGTTGCCAGACCTGCCTGGAGAGCTCCTGCTGCAGCTTGAGCATGCGATCGAAACGCTGCTGTTTGATGGCCGCAGGGGTATTATCAGCAAGGTCGGCGGCCGCAGTCCCCCGGCGTGGCGAGAAGATGAAGGAGTAAATGTCAGCGAAACAGACCTGGGCGAGCAGGTCAAGGGTCGCGTTGAAATCCTCATCGCTCTCCCCCGGGAAGCCGACAATGATATCGGTACTGAGGCGAATCTGTGGGCAGACCTCCTTGAGGTGCCGGACGATCTCAAGATAATGCTCGCGGCTGTAACCCCGGTTCATTGCTCTGAGGATGTCATTTGATCCACTCTGCACCGGCAGGTGGAGATGCCAGCAGAGCTTGCCCAGGCGCCCGAAACAGTCGATCAGCTGAGGAGATAGGTCTTTGGGGTGCGAAGTGGTGAAACGGATTCGCTCAATGCCATCCACCCTGTTGACCTGTTCGAGCAGATCTGCAAAGGAGAGTTCTTCCGCATCGCGCAGCCCGTAAGAATTGACATTCTGGCCGATCAGGGTGACTTCCCTTACCCCGGATGACGCCAAGGCACGTACCTCGGTTAATACTTCGCCGCTTGGACGGCTGATTTCTCGCCCGCGCACATAAGGGACCACGCAGTAACTGCAATAGTTGTCACAACCCTGCATCACAGTCACGAACCGGGCCACCTGATCGCTGTCGGAACGAGACGGAAAAAGACGCAAACGGGTCTCCCGGTCGAGAAACTCGGTCTCCTCACAACGCACCCGGTTGGCTTCGACCTCGTCGACCAGTTCCGGCAGACGATGAATGTTGTGGGTGCCGAAGACCAGGTCGAGGTAGGGGAAATTCCCCAGCAGTTCTGCCCCTTCCTGCTGGGCGATACACCCACCTAGGCCGATGATCAGCTCCGGATTGCGCTCTTTGAGGGGCTTGAAACGGCCCAGGTGGCCATAGGCCTTGCGCACCGCCTTGTCGCGCACAGCGCAGGTATTGAGCAGGATCAGCCGTGCATCATCAGGTTGCGAGACAGGCTGGTAACCAATCGTTGCCAGCAATTCGCCGATTCGTTCGGAATCGACCACGTTCATCTGGCAACCGAAGGTTTCCAGGTAATAAGTTCGTTTCATGGACATTCGTTAGATGATTAGGTACAAGTTGGCGTATCGTTCAGTGACCGGGCTGGTCACTCTGGGAGGGGGAACTCATCTTATCGGCCTGCATGCCCCCTTCAAGCAGTTCGGTAACCCGGCGTGGGTATTCGATACAATGCAGAACCAGTCGTGAATCGAGCTCACTTCCAAATACTTTCACCGTTCCAAGCTCTCTGCCCTGGTAATCCAGACGAAAGTAGCGAACGGCATCTATTGACAATTCCGACAATTTCACCTTAAACAGGCCACGGCTAACCAGCAACCGCCGATCGGTGACGGCATACTGGACCCGGTTCCATTCCAATCGGGCCAGCAGGTGGTGACCGATTCCAAGGTAGAAACCGATGAGAACAAAAGGGAGCGGCAGCAAAGCCAGCCAGGTTATTGCATATTCAGTGGCCATCTGTACCGCCAGATACTGCCAGTAACTGCACAGCAGCAGAAACAAAAGGCCAAAAACCGAATGTTTCCAGTTGCGGAAGACAAAACATCGCGGCATCGGCTTCCCCTGCCAGTGAAGAATTTCGTGATCAGCAATCTCGAAAGTCGCGTGCTCGATCAAATCCCTGTCGGCTCCAGGTTGTGGGCGCTGCCATAATACGCCCGACCGCTCAAACAATTCTCTTGCATTTGCGCGGCAGGACATTATCATATGCCGCCCTAAACTCACAACAGCTAAAGGTTAATCCATGACCAGTCATTTACGCAACATCGCCATTATCGCCCATGTCGACCACGGCAAAACCACTCTGGTCGATGCCATGCTCAAGCAATCCGGGGTGTTCCGAGAGAACCAGATCATCACTGAACGGGTGATGGACAGCAACGACCTGGAAAAAGAACGCGGCATCACCATCCTCTCCAAGAACCTATCGATCCACCACGGCGACCTCAAGATCAACATTGTCGACACCCCAGGCCACGCCGACTTCGGCGGTGAGGTCGAGCGGGTTCTGAAAATGGTCGATTCCGTGCTGCTGCTGGTCGACGCCTTTGACGGGCCGATGCCGCAGACCCGCTTTGTACTCAAGAAATCCCTCGACTTGGGCATCCGTCCTATCGTGGTGATCAACAAGATCGACCGCCCCGGCGCCCGCCCGGAAAAAGTGGTCGATATGGTGTTCGACCTGTTCTGCGAGCTCAATGCCGACGAAGAGCAGCTCGACTTCCCGGTGGTCTATACCAGCGCCAAGCAGGGGATCGCCAAGCGCGACCTGGAAGATGACTCGAGCAATCTTGAACCACTGTTCGCCATGATCGGCGAGCGGGTCGCTCCACCAACCGCCAATCCGGATGCCCCGTTTCAGATGCTGGTGACCAGCATCGATTACAACGACTATCTGGGTCGGATCGCCACCGGCAAAATCTTCAACGGCCGGATCAGATCCGGTGAGACCGTCGCCTTGATCAAGAAAGGTGGCGAGATATCTCGCAGTCGCATCAGCAAACTGCTCGGTTACGAGGGTCTCAAACATATCGAACTGAGCGAGGCCAGCGCCGGAGACATTGTCACGATCGCCGGCTTCGACAATGTCAGTATCGGTGAAACCCTGGCCAGCTCTGAGAATCCACGATCGCTCCCTTACGTCGCCATCGACGAGCCGACCCTGAGCATGAACTTCATTGTCAACTCTTCGCCCTTTGCCGGCCGCGAAGGAAAGTTTGTCACCTCTCGCAACATCCGCGACCGGTTGCACAAGGAATTACGAACCAACGTCTCGCTACGGGTTGAAGACACCTCCAACACTGACACGTTCAAGGTGTCGGGTCGCGGAGAGCTTCATCTGTCGATTTTGATCGAGAACATGCGCCGCGAAGGGTTCGAGCTGGCGGTCTCCAAACCGGAGGTGATCTACCGCGAGATCGATGGTCAGCAGTGCGAACCGTTCGAATATCTGGTGATCGATGTTCCGGAAGAATTCCAGGGGACGGTCATTGAGAAACTCGGACCGCGTAAAGCGGAGATGGTGTCGATGCACGCCATGGAGGGGACCAATCGCCTGGAGTTCGTGATCCCGGCCCGCGGACTGATCGGCTTTCGCAGCGAGTTTCTCACTGACACCCGCGGGACCGGTGTAATGAATCACACCTTTCACGGCTACGCGCCGTTTCGAGGGGCGATCCCGGGACGCAAAAACGGCGTGCTGATTTCGATCGACGCTGGCGAAACAGTCGCCTATTCCCTGTTCAGCCTGCAGGAGCGTGGCATTCTGTTCATCGGGCCGGGAATCGACGTCTACGAAGGGATGGTCATCGGCCAGCACGCCAAGGAGAACGACCTGGTGGTGAATGCCTGCAAAGGGAAGAAGCTGACCAATGTGCGCGCCTCGGGGAGCGACGAAGCGATTCGCCTGACACCAGCTCGCAACCTGACCCTTGAGCAGGCTCTCGAGTTTATCGACCACGATGAGCTGGTTGAAGTGACACCGAAATCGATTCGTCTACGCAAGCGCCTGCTTGATGAGAACGAACGTAAGAAGGCTGCCAAGCGCTCGGCGTAACCCTCTCCGTCTCATCTTTTTCAGTAAAAAAGCGATATAGAATTTAACTTCCCAGTTATTTCAGGCAGTTGATTCATCTTTCGCGAATACTGGCTACAACTGGATGGCTCCAAATAAAATTTTGGTCTGACCAGCAAAACACAAACAACGTTAAATATTTGATTTTTAAGATTTTTCACTTGATTTCAGCCAAAGGCAGGAGCATGATCACCAACGAACTTATCCGTGAATTAATACCACAAGACACACAGGAGTAAATCGATGGAATGCCCGACCTGCCACCACAGCGACCGTGTTGAAATCGACACCCATGCGGACGGTTTCGCCGCCAATCTCAACGAATGTGGCCTGTGCGGCACCATGTGGACTGTCCATGACAATATCTGCACTCTGGTTCATGGAGCGACCAGAGAGCTAGAAGGCCTTCACGCCCCCAAGGAATGTCCGATCTGCCACAGCACCAACCAGGTGGAGATCGACATCCATGCGGATGGCTATGCCAACAATCTCGGCGAGTGCGGAGCCTGCGGTGCGCTCTGGTGCATGGAGAAAGACAGCGCCCGTCTGATCCACGGTGCCACCTGGGCTTTTTAGCTAATCGTCTCGCTCCCCTCCTGAACTCGGCTTCGATTTCAGGGGGGGATGTCACCCACACAAAAATTCATCGATCTCAGCCTGCAACTTCCCTTGAAATTATTTTCCCCTTTCACTATGATTGGGCCACTTTTGGGCACCACCCCTTAATTCCCCACACACAACTGGAGGCCGCGTGGACCGAGAGTTGAACGATCAGGAGCAGCAGACCCTTCTTGCCATCGCCCGCCAGGCGATTGTGCACGCGGTCAAACATGGTGAAGACTACATCGAGCCTCGCGAGGAAAAAGCCCTCAACCAGCGCAACGGCTGTTTTGTAACCATCAAACAGACCGGCCAGCTGAGGGGCTGTATCGGCAACTTCCAGTCGGAGCTTCCGCTCTTCAAGGAAGTCGCCATGATGGCCAAGGCTTCGGCCACCAATGACCCGCGTTTCTACCCGATGAAAAACATCGACCTCGACAACTTCTCCCTGGAGATTTCGGTCCTTTCCCCTCTCCATAAAATCGATGACATTGCCGAGATCGAGGTTGGCAAACACGGCATCTATATCGAAAAGGGTTACCATCGCGGGGTGCTGCTCACCCAGGTGGCAACAGAGCACGACTGGGACCGCGACACCTTTCTCAAACAAACCTGCATCAAGGCTGGTCTGCCAACCGACGCCTGGCAGCAAGAAGCTGCCGACATCTATATTTTCAGCTCCCAGAGTTTCGGTGAGCGTTCACCCTCCTGAGTCCCCTCCCTCTCATTCGACGGCAGCAGTCACTGAACCTTCAGGGCCCAAAACGGTAATTGCCGTCGGCCGTTCGACAGCCTCCGCGACCAGCGTCCATAAATAAGTCTCCTTGAACTGACGAACAAAAGTCATCGCCCCGTAACCGGCAACTTCGAGGCGGGCATCTGCATAGAGGCTATTTGCCTCGACAGTCAAGATCTGCTTGCGATCGTTATAGACCGCCGAACTGACCTGGATGCTGTTCTCCATCGACGGCAACTCCACCAATGAGAAGTCATGCTCAAGCTGAACGCCATTGATAAGAGAGAACAATGACGGTTCGAGCTCCCGGTAATCCTGCGCCGTGTCCACCGTCAACTGCCACTCTCCGGCAGCGAGACCGAGGCAATAACGGCCATCATCGGCAGAAGTCACTTCCGCGGTTGCGCCACTCACCAGGTCGCTAGCCACAACGCGCAACCCGACAACACCAAGCAAGTTCTGGTCAAGCAGATGCCCCTCAACCAGGCTGAGCGTTCGGATGACCGACAGAGGCTCAGTCAACGCGACCTCGCTGCCGGCAGCCAGCAGCCGGGGAGCAGCCAGGTAGCCATCGACCTGTCCGGATTGCGGATCGAGGTCGATCGACCAACTACGCGCGGTATCTAGACCAAGGCAGAAAGATCCTTCCGTTTCGCTGGTGGCTACCGATATCGACTGTTGGTCGTCGGCCACGGCCCGAACCGTCAAACCGGCGACACTGGCACTGTTCTCGTCCAGCACCACGCCGCAGAGCTGCCGCTCGGCCGGCGCAAACCCCATTTCTGGAAGCTCTCCCGCCGTACTCAGTGCCAACGAACCCAAAGGCTGCAGCGTGCCGAGATAACCCTTAACACTCAAACCATCCTGACCAGAGTTCTCCGCACGGAACAGGTAGTCACCAGGGTCAAGGTTCAGAACATAGCTGCCGTTGCTGCCGGTCATGGTCATTGCCAACAGCTGGTCATTGACGGCCCACAACCGTACTCCGGGGATTCCGGCATGGCTCAGCTCATCGCTCAACCTGCCGGTCACGGCAAGACTTCCACCGCGCAGTTGCAGATCGAGGGGCTGCTGACTACCCGCGGCCAAAGACATAAGCTGCAAGTCGGACTTGTCACACAGCAAACCTTCTACCGCCGGCACCAGCAGGTAATCACCTGGAGAGTCGACCGGCCATTGATAGCTTCCGTCACTCTGACTGTAGACGAAACCGAGACTGCGCTGCCAGGGATCGTAGAGACCGATTTCGGCCCCAGCCACGACTTGTCCGCTGCTGTCAGCAACTCGCCCCACAAACCCTTGCTGAAAAACTGCCGGGACAACTTCGAGAAGCGCCTGGGCCACAGAATCACCATTCTCAATTACAAACAGGTGCGTTCCTGGCGCATGCTGCCGATCGCGCAATCGGAGATAGTTCAAACTGAGTTGCAGTTGGCCATCGGCGATCAGGTCGAGATCATCGGGGCCACCATCTCTGACCAAGGTCTGCCGCAGCAGTGGGTCACCAGCATCGACCGCCCCGTTGCGGTCGATATCGAGCCATTCTCGCAGGGTCAAAGTGGCCCCGGGCGGGTCGACATGGCTCAAGTCCATGATGACTTCGGCTTGCTCATCATGCAGCAGACTGGCCGTTGACAGTGATGCCAGCATCGGCAACGGAAGCTGGTAGTCGAGGGTCAATACCAACTCACAACTGTTGCCAGCTGCATCGATTGCCCTTAAGCCGATCACATTTTCTCCTGGCTGCAGGTCGGTCACCAACAAGTTCCAATCATTGCCGACCACCGCGACCGACTGGAAGGCAGCCTCATCCTTTAACAGAGAGATACTCGCCCCGGCTTCGACAGTCCCCGATAGCCACTG
This sequence comes from Desulfuromonas sp., assembly GCA_002869725.1. Classification (GTDB taxonomy): domain Bacteria; phylum Desulfobacterota; class Desulfuromonadia; order Desulfuromonadales; family BM103; genus BM103. The sequence goes on from PKTY01000412.1 coordinate 9,943, forward strand.
TTCGGAACTGTTGACGACAGCGGGCAGTGGATCGACGGTCAACCAGGGAGGATTGGTATCGACTTCAACCGTCATCAACTGTTCAGTTGTCCCGAACTGATTGATGGCAATAACCAGAAATTCGGTGACGGCATTGGGTGTCAGGTTGCTGACTTCCAGTTGCCAATAGCCGGCGGAATCGACGACCGGCACGCTGCTGACCGTCCCTGAATCTGCCGGAGCAACAATGCCCACCTGCAGGGTCGAATCGACCGATGCGCTCCCGCTCATCAAAAGTGTCGTCCTGTTGGTCGGCGAAGGGAGTGGATCGACGGTCAGTTGTGGACCGCTGGGTGGCACCAGAGGATCGAGCCGGGCCAATATCAGGTCTCCTGCCCCAAAAGAGTCTCCACCAAATCGGCCATTACTGGTTCCGGCGAGATACCCCTGACCGGTGAACTGGTCAAACAGAAGGACCGACCCCTGCTGGCTGTCCCTGTCACCCCACTGTTGCGACCACATCAGCTGACCGGTGCCCCAACGATGTTTGGCTAGCACCAGATCTTCGTCTCCCAACGGCGGATGGCCATCAAAGGACGAACCATTTGACCATTTATCGGCGACCACTCCGGTGACAAACAGGTTACCATCCAAGCCAATCGACAGAGCTTTGGCCTCAAGATCAGGAGCATACTGATAGGCCGACCAGAGCTGCTCACCGCTTTTGGTGTAATCGACCAGAAAATAGTAGCCAAGGTAGTTGCTCGAAGTCAGCACATAGACTGAATCGTTGCCGAGGGTCAGACGATCACCGACCATGTAGTGGTTGCCATACTTGTAATCCCGACTCCACACGAGATTTGCCTGCGCATCGAAGCGCATCAAGGTCATGAAACCCGAGTCGTTCGCCCGACCGCAGGCATAGATGGCGCCATCACCATCGACCTGAAGATCCATGATGAAATCATCCCCTTCGCGGTTCGAAACAACGGTCCAAGCCCGACGCCCGCTTGCTGCGTATTTGCTGATAAAGTAGTCCCTGGAGCCACCGTACTTCTGGTTATGCAGACGCCCCATGGTCCAGCCGGCAATCAGCAGGTCTCCTTCCAGGTCGACGACAAGTGATGAAGCATGGTCAAAGGCACCGGAGTCGAGCTGATCCTCCCAGAGCAGTCGTCCGTCTGCCGAGTAACTGGCCAGCACCATCTCGTCAAACGACTCGCCGCCGGAGTCGGTCCCTTCGCTGTTATAAAGCAGAGCAAACCGACCGTCGTCGTTGACAACCAGGTCGACGGCACTGTCGCTGACGGGACCTCCGAACTGCCACAGCGCAAGCTGTTCTCCAGCCGCATCGAACTTGGCCACAAACAGGTCAAGACCTTGTGAGAGATATCCGGGGAAAGCTTTTTCGCTGTCACCAAACAGATAGAGATTGCCGACTCCATCGCGTTCCATGGCAACCACCCGCTGCTCGCCATCTGTACCGACCCTGGCCATCCATTCCGGAGTCAAAGGCAGCTCGCCAACCGCCAGATCGGCCGCGGTAATCACCACCTCGGCAAATCCAAGATTTCCGGCCAGATCTCGACTCTCAACCCGTACCAGGTTCTCCCCTGTTCGCAGGCTGTCGAGGGTGAAACCTGATTTTTCCGTCAATTCGACCCCATTGACCAGAACCCGCACCTCCCCATCGCTGACCTCATAGTCGAGGGTCGGCCTGACCC